>JBKPQL010000062.1:0-20694 GCA_046734045.1 Verrucomicrobiota bacterium | reverse complement strand
CTGCCAGACCGTGTGACGCGTGAAGCGTACGCGCAGGAAGTCAGCAGCGTCGGTTTTTGGCCAGGCAACGCTGCGAGCCCGACGCCAATTTTCTACTCTTATGCTTACCCCGAGCCGCATGGATTTGCAGAGGCGAAAGTGCATCCGGCAGAAGCTGCTTATTTAACTCAGTTGCATGAGTTCATTCTTCCATATGACGCCGTTCGTACTGCGTCGTCACCGGACGATGTTCTTCTGGATTTTGCGCAGAGCGTTTACGACGCCGCATCAACTTTGGGCAATTGGGATCGTGCAGCATTGGAGGAATCCAGCCTTAAGCCTCCCAAGCCGGTGACATAGCTTGCTTTGGCGGGGAGACACGCCTTTGCAATATCGCTCCTCGCTAGTTCATAGCTGCGAGCATTTTGCTGGCATGAGCCTTGCCCGTCAAAGCGCCCCGACGTTGCGGAGTCATTGTTAGCGAACGCTCAAACTCTTTGAGAGCTTCCTCGGGGCGATTTAATTCCAGCAGCAGGTCGCCAAGCTGTTCGCGCGCTGGAACAATCGCACCCGGTGTGACCGGGCGCTTTTCGATCGCATCCTCTTCGTCGGCGGCCTGTCGGATGAGCTTCAGGGCGTCATCATCTTTTCCCTCGGCGTGCGCTAGCCACGCGAGCGCCTCATTCAACTGGACATCAACTTGCGTTGCCCAGTAATCATCGCCGGTAGCGCGCACCTTCTCGTACGCGGTCTTCAATCGGTCAATCTCTTGTCGCGCAGCCGCTAGCTGTCCGCTACGGGCAAGCCCGATGGCACGCGCCCACACGGTGATGGCGAAGACATGCGGCTGCGTACCGGAGATCGGTTCAAGCCGAGCAGCCTCGGGCCATTGCCGACGTTCAATGGCGTATCGTACAGGCATGGCACTCGCCGCGTAGCCCACCTTGAACTCGCCCGCGTGCAGGTCCGACATTGCGCGCAGATCTTCAAGCACACGCGCCGATTCGGTATCGCGGCCGAGTTGTAAGTATGCGTACGTGAGATAATCCATGGCGTGCAACTCCTCGCCGATGTCGCCTTGAGCATGCGCAGCCGTTCTCGCGGCGAGGTTTGAAGCAATCGAGTCCACCCACATTCCCAGTCGCGTATAAATGTGCGAAGGCATGTGCAAGGCATGTGGCGCCGACGGCGCGATTTGCGAATAAGCCCGCGCCGCAGCCACACCGCGGCTTGCCATTTCGGAATTGTCGCACGCGTGAATCAAGTAGTGCGGGATGCCAGGATGCTGCGGATACTTTCGGAACAACGGCTCGAGCAACCCGGCGGCTTTCTTCTCGTTCCCGTGGGTATTGTCTGTTGCCGACGCGGTGGCGATGAGCGCCAGCGCGTAAAAGACGTGGCATTCGATGGCGTCGGGATTTCGCTCGGCAAGTTTTCCCATTGCAAGTGTGTACGCGTGAGCACGGTCGCGATAAGGCAGAGAATCCGCATTGGCATAGATAATATTTAACGCGTCGATAAAACCGCGTTCCCGTTCAGAGCCGCCAAGGCGCCTGGCTTTTTCGATCTCCGACCTACCGCGCGCGACGTCTTCCGGTGCAACGTAAGGCTCCCAAAGTTGATGGAAATAAGTCATCGCCACGCCCCAATGGGCCATGGCGCAATTGGGATCCTTAGCCATCACCTCGCGAAACGCTTTTTCCGCTGCCGAGTATGCAAACGAGTGCAAAAGCGCAACAGCACGCTCAAACTCCTTCTGGGCGCTGACGGAGCACGATGTTTGAAAACTCACAGCGCCGAGCTTTTCGGGGACAGGATGCTCGTGCTCTCGTGCGCTTGCGGATGGTTGCCATCCACCCAATCCGCACCAGATCAGGCAGAGGGCCGGTGCCAAGCTTGCTCGGGTCCGTAGTTTTCGAACTGCCGTTACGCCAGTCATCAATGAGTGCTGCTAAATTATTCTCATTCTCAATCGGCCAAAATAATTTCGCCATCGCAGTCCCGCGACCGGGCAAATTCGTTGGAAGCCAAACTCGCTTGCGCGTAGTAAGTGGACCGTATCTTCGCCCGGGCGATAAGCGGCATTGATGCATTGGATTCTAATTTGGCGTGACATAATATCGCCGCGCAGTTCGGGATCGCGTGAACGACGAAATTTGCTTTGCCCTATCGCCGCGCATTTATAGAATCCTCGTTGCCCCTCGGACGAGCAATTAACCTTAACCATTTGCAGCGTCTGAACAAAGCACATCCTAAGCACAGCTTTCAATTGTGGATAGCGTGGCGACTATTGTCGCTCAGCGCGGATGCCGACGAATAGCCATGGCAAATTTTTTCCCACGTTGGACGAATTGGGTGCCGATTAAGCTCCTGGTTTGCGGCATTGTGATCGTCTGTGGGTTGACCGCCGGCACGTGGTATTACGTAACGCCGAAATACACCAAAGTCGGTTATCAACCGATCCAGCCGGTGCCGTTTCCACACGACATTCACGTGACGCAACTCGGGATGGATTGCCGCTACTGCCACAGCTTCGTGGACGTGGCGGCGCAATCGAACGTGCCGAACACCCAAACCTGCATGAATTGCCACACGCAGGTGGCAAAGGACAATCCGAAGCTAGAGCCGGTGCGGCAAAGCTGGAACAGCGGACAGCCGATCGAGTGGGTGTGGATCCATCGCACGGTCGATTACGTTTATTACAATCACGCGGCGCATGTGAACCGGGGCATCAGTTGTTTCAGTTGCCATGGTCCGGTCAACCACATGCCGGTGGTTTACCAGGCCAAACCCCACAGCATGGGGTGGTGCCTGGAATGCCATCGGCATCCCGAGAATTATCTGCGGCCGGAAGATCAGGTGTTCAATCTCGATTGGAAACCAGACGACGTGGGACCGGCGGAGTTTGTGGCGAAGTACGGTCAGCCAAGCGACGCGCGTGACGATTTTTCGAAGAAGAAAAAGCTCACACAAACCGACATCGGCGAGACGCTGAAGCAGCGCTGGAACATTAATCCGCCGACAAATTGTCAGGGGTGCCACCGATGAAACGCGTCTTTCATCACCCACCGGAACCGCCGGCCGGAAAACATTATTGGCGCGGTCTCGGCGAGTTGAATGATACGCCGGAGTTTCGTCAGTGGCTGGAGCGCGAATTTCCGCCAGGCGCGGCAGAGCTGAACGGCGACGAATGGTCGCGGCGCGATTTCCTCAAGTTAATGGGCGCGTCGATGGCGCTCGCGGGGGTTGGCCTAACGAGTTGTCGCAAGCCGGAAATGCATCTCGTTCCGTTCACGAAGAACGCGGAGTGGACGATCCCCGGAAAATTTCTTTACTACGCGACCGCGATGCCGCGGCGCACGGGCGGCATTCCGCTTATTGCCACCACAGTTGACGGACGCCCGATCAAACTCGAGGGCAATCCGCTGCATCCTGCATCGGCTGGCGCCACCGACACTTTCGTTCAGGCGTCGGTGCTCGATCTTTACGATCCGACGCGCTCAAAGCGATTTGCTCAAAAAGGAAAACAGAGCACGCGCGAAGATTTTGAAAAGTACGTCGGCGAGCTTCGCAAAACACTCCTGAGTGGTCACGGCGAGGGCCTGGCCTTTCTTGTCGAGGAAACCAATTCGCCTACGCGCGAGCGTTTGCGGACCGAATTGGAAAAAAATTTCCCGGGGCTGCGCTGGTGCGTTTACGAACCGCGCCTGAGCCAAGAATCCACCGTTGCCATCCAAACCGCGTTGGGCGCGAACACGCGGCTGTTGTCGAAACTCGATCGCGCCGACGTCATTCTCGCGTTGGACAGCGATTTTCTCGATTGCGGTGAGGGCGATCTCGAGACAGTGCGCGCGTTCACTTCGCGCCGGCGCGTGAATTCTCCGAAGGACAGCATGAACCGGCTTTATGTGGTGGAAAACCGCTTCACCCTCACAGGCGCGATGGCTGATCATCGGCTGCGTTGTCCGGTCAGCCAGATTCCCGCGTTCACGCACGCGCTGGCCAGCAAAATTCTCGCGGGGACGAACGATTCCAGCCTGGGATCGCTGCTTGGAAATTTGCAGGCGCCGGCAAACGCTTTCACCGCCGAGTTCGAGCGGCAATGGATTGACGGGCTTGCGAGCGATCTGACGGCAAAACCGGGAGCGAGTTTGGTGCTCGTCGGCCCGACTCAGCCCGTTGCTGTGCAATTGCTCGTTTACGCCATCAACGCCGCGCTGAAAAATCTCGGTCAAACACTGGCTGTGCGTCAGATTCAGCGTCCGGCAGCTGCCGGACAAACAATCGGCATCGCGCAACTCGCGACGGACATAAACGAGGGCCGCATCAAGCAATTGTTTATTTTCGGCGGTGATCCCGTTTACAACGCGCCGCGCGGATTGGTAGAAGATCCACAAAAAAAGCTGCCGCTGGATTGGAGCGAGCTACAGAAGAAAGTGCCGAGCATCATTCGACTCGGTTACCACGAGGATGCCACCTCAGCTCTTAGTCAGTGGCATATCCCGCTGGCGCATTACTTGGAATCTTGGGGCGACGCGCTCACGAACGGCGGCGATTACTTGTCGATCCAACCGATGATCCTGCCGCTGTTCGGCGGGCTCAGTGAAATCGAACTGATGAACATGTTGCTCGGCGGGCCGAAGTTGCAAGGGCCGGAGTTGGTGCAGGAAACTTTCCGCCTAACAAATCCGCCCGGCGATTTCCAAACTGCGTGGTCGCGTTTTCTCCACGACGGTTTTGCAGCTCACGTTCAAGTCGGCGATCAGCCGGCTTCGTTTAACGCGGGCGCAGCCGCAACGCTTGCGCGAGATTCCTGGGCGATATCATCGGCGCCCACGCCAGATTCGCCGGAGATCGTGTTGACCGGCAGTTACGCGATGGACGACGGCCGCTACGCCAACAACGGCTGGCTTCAGGAGTTGCCCGACCCAATCACAAAGCTGACCTGGGACAACGCAGCGTTGATCAGCCCCGCTTACGCGAAAAAGCTCGGTGTGGAGACCGGCGATTTGTTGCAAATCACAATCAACGAAAAGAGCGCCGGCGGCCAGCCAATCAAACGCCAGCTTGTCATCGCGGCGCTGGTGTCGCCTGGTCACGCTGACAATTCAGTTACGGTCCCGCTGGGTTACGCCCGCAAAATGCCACAGTTCTACGAGCTGCCATACGCGGGCGGCGATCTGAAGGAAAGGCCGCGCATTGAAGAGCAGTCCGGCTTCAACGGCTATTTCCTGCGGACGGCGGCGAATCCGCATGCTGCTGTCGCAGGCGGGAAGGGGATCGAGAGCGTGCAAGTCACCAAAGTCGGTCGCACGTATCCGTTGTCGATCACGCAAGAGCACTTCAGTATCGAAGGGCGCGGTCTTGTCCGTGAAGCGACGCTCGAAGGCTACCGCGCGAACAATGAGTTCGCGAAAAAAATTCCTGGCGAGGAAGAACTGCCGCATCCACCGCCGAGTATCTATACTCATCCGCCGTTGGACGCGCCACAACAGTGGGGGATGAGCATCGATTTGAATGTGTGCACCGGATGCAGCGCGTGCGTGATTGCCTGCCAGGCGGAGAACAACGTTCCCGTTGTCGGCAAACTACAGGTGGCGCATGGCCGCATCATGCACTGGCTCCGCATCGATCGTTACTACGCCAGCCGTAAACCATTCAACCAGGACCACGGCGATTGGCCGGAAAATCCAGAGATCGTGCATCAGCCGATGCCGTGCCAGCATTGCGAGAACGCGCCGTGCGAAACGGTTTGCCCAGTCAACGCCACGCTCCACAGCGAGGACGGTCTCAACGTGATGGCTTACAATCGCTGCGTCGGCACGCGATTTTGCTCGAACAACTGCCCATACAAGGTCCGCCGGTTTAATTATTTCGATTACAATCAGCGACCCGTCGGCAAGAGAAAGATCGTCGGCGCACTGAACATCTACGAAGAATATTTCGCGCCGCTGACCACAAAAGGCGCGCCCGACACGATCAAGATGCAGAAAAATCCAAACGTGACCGTACGCATGCGCGGCGTGATGGAGAAATGCACCTTCTGCGTGCAACGCATCGAGGAAGCAAAGATCGCGGCGCACGCGCGCGCAGGCGCGAGCGGCAACGATCTTCGCATCCCGCGCGATTCGTTTACCACCGCGTGCGCGCAGGCGTGTCCCACGGACGCGATTGTGTTTGGCGATATTAAGGACTCCGAAAGTCGCGTCTCCACAATGAAACAGCAGGATCGCAATTACCGGATCCTCGAATATTTGAACGTCGTCCCGCGAGTCAGTTATCTCGCGCACATTCGCAATCCAAATCCGAAGATGCCTGACGCGCAAAATATCGGAGTCGCAAGTTTGGAGGAAAAGCCAGCGTGACGATTTTTCGATTTTCTTAATTGGCAATTTGAATTATGGACGCAGCACCAGCCGCACCTGAAACGATTAAAGAGGCCGAGCGACGAGTTGCGCATGTGCCGCTGGTTCTGAACCGGCGCAATTTCAGCTGGTTGACCGAGCGCATTTCGGGCGTCGTTGAACAACCTGCGCCGCGCTGGTGGTGGGTCGCGTTCACCATCACTGGAAGCGCGGCAACGTTTGGACTTTTTTGCATCGGCTACCTGATTTCGACCGGCGTTGGCACATGGGGAAACAACATCCCGGTGGGCTGGGCCTGGGGAATTACGAACTTCGTTTTCTGGATCGGTATCGGTCACGCCGGCACACTGATCTCTGCCATCTTGTTTTTGCTGCGGCAAAAATGGCGTACCTCCATCAACCGTTCCGCGGAAGCGATGACGCTTTTTGCGGTGATTTGCGCTGCGATTTTCCCGGGCATCCACGTTGGCCGCTTTTGGATGGCATGGTATCTGGCGCCGATACCTAACAACTGGGCGATCTGGCAAAATTTCCGCAGCGCGCTGATGTGGGACGTGTTTGCGGTTTCGACCTATTTCACCGTGTCGGTCTTGTTCTGGTACACTGGTTTGGTTCCGGACTTGGCGACTTTGCGCGACCGCGCAACCACACGGGTCAGGAAGTTTCTTTTCGGAATTTTCGCTCTTGGCTGGCGCGGCTCCAACCGCAACTGGCGTCATTACGAAATGGCGTATCTGCTTTTGGCTGGTCTTTCGACGCCACTGGTTCTCTCGGTGCACAGCGTCGTATCGTTCGACTTCGCCTCGACGGTTTTGCCGACATGGCATACGACCGTGTTTCCACCGTACTTCGTCGCGGGCGCGATCTTCGGCGGCTTTGCGATGGTGCTGACTCTGCTGTTGCCGGCGCGCGCGATCTTCAAATTGCAGGACATCATCACGCCACAGCACATCGACAAAATGGCGAAGATTATTTTGTTGACCGGCTCATTCGTCGGGTACGCCTACACGATGGAATTTTTCATCGCGTGGTACAGCGGCAGTTCCTACGAGCGCTTCGCGTTCTGGAACCGTGTTTTCGGTCCCTACTGGTGGTACTGGTGGTTCGGCATGCTTTTTTGCAATTGCCTGTCGCCGCAACTCTTCTGGTTCCGTTGGTGCCGTCACCATGTGCTGGTCGTGTTTTTCGTCGCCATGTGCGTGAACGCCGGCATGTGGTTTGAACGCTTCATCATCATCGTCGGCGGATTGCACCGGGACTTCCTGCCATCGTCATGGCGAATGTTTCATCCGACCTGGGTGGACATTTGGACATACATCGGCACGCTGGGGATTTTCACTTCGCTGTTCCTGCTCTTCATTCGTTTTCTGCCGATGATCGCAATGTCGGAAGTTAAGACCGCCGTGCCGGAGGCGGACCCGCATTATGGTGAGCCCCCCGGCATCCGATCGATTTCTCCCGGCGGAAAGGAGCGCACACGATGATAAAGACTCCGTACGGCCACACAGTTTACGCCATGGCGGCGGAGTATCCGAGTGCTGCTGCGCTTTACGAAGCGGCTAAGCGCGTTCGCGATGCTGGCTACCGGCGCTGGGACGTTTATTCGCCATTCCCGATTCATGGAATGGACGAAGCGATGGGACTCGGCAAATCCTGGCTGAGCGGCTGGGTTTTGTTCGGCGGAGTGTCCGGTTTGCTGACAGCTGCCCTCGTCGAATTTGGACCATCCTGGGGTTTGTACCCGGTCAATGTGCATGGCAAGCCGTGGAATTTTTGGACCGTCCCGGCGTTTTTCCCGATCATGTTTGAGCTCACTGTGCTCTTCGCGGCATTCGCGTCATTTTTTGCGTGGCAAGGCATGAATCTCCTGCCGCGCTGGAACCATCCCATGTTTAACTGGGAACGGTTCAGCCGCGTGACCAACGACGGATTTTTCCTGGCGATTGAAGCGCGCGATCCGCGGTTCACTGAAGACGGAGTGCGCGAGTTGCTGGAGCAGACTGGCGGCCAGCACATCACCATCGTTCACGAGGATTGACATATGTTGCGCGGATTTTTGGTGATTTTTTTCCTGTGCACGATCGCGATCCTCGCGGTGTTTGGGTTTCGCGGGGAAAAGAGCGTTCAACCGCCGGTGGAAGTGTTTCCCGACATGGTGCGCCAGATGAAAGTGCGTGCGCAGGCGCCACTGGATTTTTTCGCTGATGGCCGCGGACCGCGCTTGCCGGTAGCGGGCACAGTCCCGTTTGGATACGAGATGCCGCAACCGAAAACCATCGCCACGCCGCCAGCAGCGGGGGGACAGGCGCCACAGGAAGCGCACACGCTGGTCGCTTTCAGCGTTGGCACTGATTACCTTAACACTGGCAAAATGGGCGACCAATGGGGGACAGGCATCCCGCTGCCAGTAACACGCGAGCTGGTTGAGCGCGGCGAGCAGCGGTTCAACATCACGTGTGCGATGTGCCATGGCCCCACCGCTGCGGGCAACGGGATCGTCAAACAACACGGCCTTGCCACCGTTGTTTCGCTACAGGATGAACGCATCCGCAAAATGTCTGATGGCGAAATTTTTAACACCATCACCAACGGAAAAAACACGATGATGGCTTACGGGCCGAACATCCTGATTGCCGATAGGTGGGCGATCATCACTTACCTGCGCGCTTTGCAGCGCAGCCAGAATGCGACCCTCGCCGATGTTCCCGAAGACCGTCGCGCTGAACTGGAGAAGAAATGAGCGAGCGTTTAGAAGTCGCCCCAATGCCGGAAGGCGAATATTTCGACAGCCGTCGTTTCAGCGGGCTCTCGTTCGTAATCGGAGCGGTTGCTGTGGTGGCGCTGCTGCTTTGTCTCGTGGGTGCGGTGGTGAATCCGCATCAATTCAGTTATTCGTGGCTGTTTGCGTTTGCCTTTTTCTTTACGCTGTGTGCCGGCTGCTTTTTCTGGACAATCGTCCATCATGCCACGGACGCCGAGTGGTCCGTAGTCGTGCGGCGTCAGCTAGAGAACCTTGCGCTATTGCTCGGAGTGTTAGCTGTTCTCTTTATTCCCATCCTGTTACTGCGGCATCATCTTTACTCCTGGATGGATATTCCGCCCGGACACGAAGCTGCGCTGGATTCCAAACGGGCTTATCTCAATTTTCACTGGTTTCTCGTTCGGGCGATTGTGTTTTTTGGTTTCTGGATCGTCGCGTCGCAATTGCTGCGCCGATTTTCCGCGCGCCAGGACAAGGATGGGAATCCGCAGTTCACAATCTGGATGCGCCGGGTGTCGTTCACCAGCCTGCCGCTTTTTGCGTTATGCCTCACTTTTGGCGCAGTCGATTGGATGATGAGCCTCAACTACCACTGGTACTCAACCATGTTCGGCGTGTACATTTTCGCAGGCGCGGCTGGCAGCTCGATGTCCTTGCTGGTGATAGTGATCACCGCTCTGCGTCAAGCCGGTTACTTGAAAGACATCGTCACGGTCGAGCATTATCACATCATGGGAAAATGGATGCTCGCCTTCTGCGTGTTCTGGGCCTACATCGGCTTCGGCCAATACATGCTCATTTGGTACGCAAACATTCCGGAGGAAACGCAGTTTTTCCTTGCGCGAAATACTCAATCGTGGTGGGCGCTGAGCATGCTGCTGGTGATCGGCCGCTTCTTCGTGCCGTTCGCGATTCTGCTGTTGCGCTCGATTAAAAAGCATCCGCACCAGCTCAGCATCCTCGCGGCCTGGATGGTTTGCATGCAGATGCTCGATATGTACCTCCTCGTATTGCCGGCGTTACACGGGACCGGCGTGCATGTGAGCATTTGGGATTTGCTTTCGCTGATCGCCATCGGCGCCACGCTTGCTTTCGTTTATCTCCAACTCGTTCCGAGGACTTCGCTGTTTCCCGTGCGCGACCCGCGCCTGATTGAATCTCTTACCACTGTGAACTGAAATGGCCGACCCGGAATCTCTTCGCAGGATTGCGCATTCGCCCGCGCAATTTTCCACGTGGCTGGGCATTGTACTGCTCTTTGCGGTGTTCGGCATGATCGTGCTCGCGGTGGTCGGTCCCTCGCCGCGTGGAAGCGATTACGAAGAAACACGTGCAAAAAAGCGCATGGAAAAGCTAAAAACTCTGCGCGAGGACACCGAAAAGGATCTGACGACGTACGCTTGGATCGATAAGAACAAAGGCGTTGCTCGCATTCCGATCAGCCGCGCGATGCAGCTGACGGTGGCCGAGCTGGCACAGAAAAAGCCAGCCCCAGCGGGTCCGATTGCCACGCCGCCAGCGGCTCCCGCGAGTCCAGCTCCAGCTTCCCCAGCACCGGCCGGTTCTCCGAAACCAGGTGCTGCGCAACCGCCACCTCAGGCGAGCGCACCCGCTGCGCCACCGTCACCAGCTGCTCAGTCTCCAGCGCCCACATCTCCATCACCAGCCCCGGCCAAATCTCCATGAATGCTCGACAGTTCAACCCTTCAACGCCTTAACGCTTCACCACCCGATGAACGCCACCGGAATTCCACTCAAAGAACCAGCCATATCGGCCGCTGCCGGTGACGCGGAACAGTTGGAGCGCGCGTACATCGACGCATCAACGCGCGTGCCGGTGTTGATGTTTTACACCTCTGCGATGGCGTGGCTGATCCTGGGCACGCTGCTGGCTGGTTTCGTTTCATTCAAACTTCACGAGCCCGACCTGCTTTCGGACATCAGTTTTCTCACATGGGGACGCGTGCGGCCGGCGCACATGAACGTGATGGTGTACGGCTGGGCGTCGATGGCAGGCATGGGCACTGCGATCTGGCTCATGGCGCGATTGTGCCGCACTGTGCTGCGCTATCCGTTGTTGCTCGTCGCGGGCGCTGCTTTCTGGAATCTCGGCGTGTTGTTAGGCGTATGCGGGATTCTGATGGGTGACAGCACCGGGTATCAATGGCTCGAATTTCCCAGATACTCGGCCATAATTCTTTTCGTCGCTTACGCGCTCGTTGCCTCGTGGGCGGTGCTGATGTTTCGCTTTCGGCGCGGCGAACAAATTTACATCACGCAATGGTATTTACTGGGCGCGTTCCTGTGGTTCCCCTGGTTGTATGCGGCCGGACAGCTGATGCTTTTCGTCGTGCCAGTGCAAGGCGTTCTGCAATCGGCGGTCGGATGGTGGTACGCAAATAATCTGCTTTTTCTCTGGTTCGGCGCGATCGCGCTCGGCACTGCGTATTACATGATTCCCAAGGTGATCGGGCGTCCGGTTTACAGTTACCATTTGGCAACGATCGGCTTTTGGACGTACGCGCTTTTCTCGAGCTGGACCGGAATGACACGACTCGTGGATGGTCCGTTTCCCGCGTGGATGATCACTGCCAGCATCTCCGCGACTATTCTGACGATGATTCCCGTCGCCACTGTGGGGCTGAATCATCACATGACCATGCAGGGCTATTTTCCGCTGATGCGCTATAGCCCGACACTGCGCTTCACCGTGTTTGGTGCAATGTCGTACACCGTTTTTAGCGTCATAGGTGTGCTGATTTCGCTGCGATCAGTCGCGCAATACGTGAATTTCACCCAGGTGAGTGTCGGCTACTCGCACCTTGGCCTTTACGCATTTTTCACCATGGTGATTTTCGGCGCGATGTACTACATCGTGCCGCGACTCGTCGGGCGCGAATGGCGTTATGCTTCCCTGATCAAACTGCATTTCTGGGCCTCAGCGTACGGCATCGGGTTAATGACGCTCATGCTGCTCGCCGGCGGATTTCTGCAGGGCGTGGACATGCAAAACCCAACGCTGGCGTTCAGCGAAAGCATCGAAACAACGCTGCCGTATCTTCGCGGGCGCAGCCTTGCTGGCCTTTTGCTCACCGCATCACATTTCATTTTCGCGTATCACTTCGGCCTGATGCTTTTCGGATTGGGGCGCACATCTACTGTGCCCACGTTCCTCAACCCGGTTGAAGCTGAGGCCTCCGGAGGGCACTAATGAAAGGCCTTGTTCCTCTGTTTCTCGGAATCTTCGGCACGTTTGCCTTCTCGTGGGTGGGGCTCACGTTGATCCCGAACTGGCAAATCGGACATCTCAACCCTGAATCGGATGAAGAAGGCACGGATTTTTATCCGCGGCCGCAATCGGGAATGTTCGACCGCGGCGCGCGCGTTTACGCTGCGAATGGCTGCGTTTACTGTCACAGTGAACAGGTGCGCGCCGATTACGCGGCGGACGACATCGAGCGAAAATGGGGAAACCGTCGCAGCGCGCCACGCGATTACGTTTTCGACCGCCCGGTTTTCCTCGGGAAAATGCGCATGGGCCAGGACCTCGCAAACATTGGCGCACGCGCACCGGCAGAGCAGGAAAGTCCTGCTCCAAGTGGAGCGGCAGCTCCGGGCGCATCGCCGGCGCCAGCGCAGACCGCGTCGTCCTCTGGAACGGCTGCTTCACCTTCGCCAGCCGGTTCGCCGGCAACACAAGGAGCAGCGGCCTCCTCTGGCGCCGTAGCCTCGGCGAAGGCCGCTAGTCCCGCGCCTGCAACAGCAGCAGCGTCTTCACCCGCGAGTTCTCCTGCGACAGCTCCCGCCGCGTCCTCTGCTTCGCCTCCGCCAAAAACATCGGCGAGTCCTGCTCCAACCGGCGCTCCTTCGTCGCCGTCTCCTGCTCCAGCCGTAGCGAGCGCAAGTCCCGCCGCTTCGCCCAGTCCCTCAGAAGCGCCGTGGCCGCTCCAGACAGCCGGCTTGCCGCTGATGTATTCTGCCGCGTGGCAGCATGTGCATCTTTACTCGCCGCGCAGCATCAACATCGATTCGAACATGCCTGCGTATCGTTTTCTTTACGAAAAACGCCGCATCATTGGCGAACGTTCCGCCGAGGCGTTGCAACTTACCGGTTCTGATGCGCCGCCCGAAGGCTGGGAGGTCGTTCCTAGTTACGATGCAAAATGTCTCGTCGCTTATTTGATGTCGCTCAATCAATCGCATCCGTTAAAAGATGTCCGGTCAGTTGGGGCAGCCGCAGCTGCTTCACCGGCGGCCAGCGGATCACCAGCGCCAGCTGCTGCTTCGCCTGCGCCATCGCCCGCACCTGCGAAATGAGAATCCAATGAACGACGAACCAAAACCGCTACCGCGCACAGGCCAGGGAATGGATTACGGCGAACAAGCCGACGTCCTGCAGGTCCACGCCGCTGTGCAACGCGAGAAACGCGAACCGCGTGTTGGCGCCGAGCCGCTCTCGATTTGGCTGATCGCAATTTACGGGCTGGCGGTTTTCTTCGGCGGCGCGTATCTCGGCCGTTACTCGGGAAATTTCAGCAGCGGTGGACTCGATCCAATGGGCGCGCCGCCCGCACCAAAGAAAGCAGCCGCCGGTGGCCCGGGTGCGCAGGTCGCCGAACTATCGCCGGCCGAGCGCGGCAAAAAAGTTTTTTCAGCCAACTGTCAGACCTGTCATCAAGCGAATGGACTCGGCGTGCCAGGCCAATATCCGCCGCTTGCTGGTTCCGAATTCACCACCGGCGGCTCACGGCGGATGGCCATGATCGTGCTCAAAGGTTTGCAAGGCCCAGTTACGGTAAAAGGCCAACAATTCGGCACTGCGGTCATGCAGCCCTGGGACAAAACGTTGACCGATAAACAGATTTCCGACGTGATGACCTATGAGCGAAGCGACTGGGGTAACAGCGCCAGCCCTGTCGCACCTGAACAAATCGCCGCGTTGCGCAAGGAGTTAGCCAACCATCCAAATTCATTCACCGCACCCGAGATCCTCACAGCTCCTGATCAGGACATTCCCGGCGGCGCGCCCCCAGGCGGCGCACCGCCCAAGCCTGGCGAAGCTGCAAAACCCGGCGAACCGCCTAAGCCACCAGGCTAACGCATGTACTATGAGCCTTAGACCGCCGACAGTTACGTTGCCAATTCCGGCTGAGAAAATCGACGGACAGACTGTGACGTTCAGGCCAATACGAGACGGAATCGACTCCGAAGTTTCGGGCGTGATCCAAGTCATCGAAGAAGCGAATGGAGTTAACGTCAACGCTTCGTACGTCGTCGGTGAGAATCCACCGCAGTCTCACGTTTATTGGTTCGACCAATCTGAGGTCGATGCAATCGGCAGGTCGCTGACCAAAGAAAAACGACGCGTCCTGATCGTTGATGACGACTCGGCAAGCACACACTTGGTCAAAGTCCTTCTCGAACGCGCCGGCGCCTATGTCGTGCTCGAAGAGAACGACGCTGCCAAGGCTTTTGAAACTACGAGGAATTTTCGACCGGACGTGATTTTGCTCGACATCATGATGCCGCAGACCGACGGCGCCGAAGTAGCGGCACAAATCGACGCCGATCCGGAATTGCAGAGCACGCCGATTATTTTTCTTACAGCGCTGGTCACCGAACCTGAGACGAAGGCCGGCCTTCGCATTGAGGGACATCGATCTGTTGCGAAGCCGATCAATATTCCCGAGTTAATTAATCAAATTGAACAATGCCTGCCCACGCTAACCTGAAGCAAAAGCTTGCACGACTCGCTATCTAAATACGTTTCTATACTGCGTCCTTGCTGTAGCGGCGGTCTGTGATCGCCGCTGTCTCCCTAAAGATAAGTCCTATTGCGACTGCGCCGGAGATTTCCGCTCCGCCATAGCGACGCCAAAATTCGCAGCCGCGGGAATCATTGTCGGCAACAGACAAACTTCTCAATCTCACTCACCACCCGATCGAGTTCGTCGATGAGATCGGCATGATCGCCATGTTCGCGGAAGGCGGTGACAAGCGCGCGGTAATACCAAAGTGTGCCTTCCTTCTTCCCGGCAAACCACTCGAACACTTCGAGACCGGTTCTTCGTAGCTCAGCCAGGATCGCGCGTGTGTTATGCAATTTATCCGCGGCTGACACCAGTCGTGTCGAAGAATCGGAGTCTTTCAGATGCTCGATGTAAGCTCGCTTTCGTTCCAACCACGGCGGTTTCGGCGTCTGATCCGTATCGGTGCAACCATCAACGATCCTGGCAACATCGTCGCCGAATTTTTCCCGGATATCGCGCAATCGTTCCGCGCCACCGCAATCTTCCACCGTATCATGAAGCAGCGCGCCGATCGCTTCGGTTTCCTTCGCGCCGTACTCAAGCGCGATAGCTGTGACCCCAAGAATGTGCGCGATGTACGGAATCCCCGTTTTCTTGCGCGTCTGATTACAATGCGCCCGAGTCGCATAAATCAGCGCTTCCTCAAACCTCTCCGACAGCTTCATTGAATGGAGCGCTCCACAGATAACACAGATTCACACAAGATTCTTGGAGCATTTGTCGAATCAATCCGTGCGAAAATCCAATCACGATCTCTGCATCCTCCGTCTCCTCCGCGGTAAATTTTCTGGCGGCTTTACTTGTTGCGGACGTGTTTTCTTGCCCCCGCTAGCTCTCAAGAATCTGTGTTAATCTGTGTCAACGGAGCTGATGGGATCAGCGATCCGGCAGCCGCCGGACTGCGATGGGAAGCAGCGAGCCAGCGGGGAAGCGGGCGAGTTTCAACTCTGTGGATGATCTCTGCGTTCTCCGTGTGCTCTGTGGTAAATCCCCATGTGTCCTATTCCGTCTTGACGGACGTGGCCAATCTCTGATTCGATAACGTCGATCGTGATCTGATGTACGGGGGCCGAATCACCGCCGAAGAAAAATCGGCCATCAGCACGTACGTCGGTGTCGGCATGGCGATCGTGCTCATCGCCGTTGGGCTCTACTTCTTCTTTCTCGTGCAGAAGGAGAAAAAGGAGACCACAGGTTTCGATCCGAACCGGCCGGTCCCGAGCGACGCCGTTTTGAAACGCCGATTAAAGGCCGAGGAATATTTGGTCGTGCGGCAGGGTGGCACCGAAACACCTTTCCAAAATGACTTCTGGAACAACGAGCGCACCGGCATCTACGTCGATGTCATTACGGGCGAACCACTGTTCACTTCGCTCGACAAATACGACGGCAAGATCGGCATGCCCACATTTAGCAAACCGATCTCGAAAGATCTCCTGGTCGAGGTCCTGGACACTTCGCACGATATGCAACGCACTGAGATTCGCGCCAAACGCAGTAACGCTCATCTTGGCTATCTCTTTCCGGACCCAAGATCGCCCACCGGCCAAAGTTACTCCGTCAACTCGGCCGCGTTCCATTTCATTCCGAAAGAAGAAATGAAAGCCAGAGGTTACGAAGCGTACCTATCGCTTTTGGACAAAAAGTAGCGTCCGAACTGGATCAAAGGCAATGCGGGGTGCGTTGTAGCGGCGGTCTGCGACCGCCGATCATTCGCTCGCCGCGGCGAGTGGCGAGCATGGCGTGGCACCGATTCTTTGGGCAACTTCGCAGTGATTCTTGGGTTCAATGGGCCAAACAACAGGAGGGATATCCGATCATGGTGAAGAAACTTATTGTGATAGCATTAGCGGTGTTCGCATTCGGGTTCGCCTCTGCTCTGCGCTCGAATGCCGGCACCGAAATCGTTGAGCCTTACAACGCTCCCGCGCCAACTTACAATTACGCACCGCCGCCGCCGCGACCGGTGTTCTATGCTCCACCTCCAGTAGTCGGCGTGGTCGTTGCCCCGGGCTATGGATACTACGGACCGCGGTTCGGGGTTTTCGGTGCCCACCGATTCTATGGGCGCCACGCTTATTGGCGTTCTCACCATCACTGGCGCTAAAGCTCAGCAAGGGACGCTCAGGACCTGCTAGTCAAAGAAATCGCGCCGGGCTGTAGCGTGCGCTGTCTGAGCGCAGAATGAGATCAATTTTTTTCTGGCTTTCTGGATTCCACATTAGATCCGCCATGTATAACTGGCGTTTGGCTGTCGGTCGCCGCTGACTTCACGCGATTTCCACTCGAACGAACCGACTCCTCGATTTTTTTCTCGGTAGTTTGCAATGGATCGTAGGTAACATGGATAGCTCTATTCTCGATGATCACTTCTTGAACGCCGTCGATCGCGTTCAACGCGTCCGTGATCGCCTTCTCGTGGGTAGGCGATCCAACGCCTTCGCTCTCGATACGGGCCACCATGGTGGCGTCCAACGCTGCCCGATCTTTATCCGTTTCTTCGGTCACAGATCAATCAAACCTCCAAGCATGGTTCGGAACTGACCACGCCAACGCGCGCACTCAAAGCAAACGCCAGATCGAAGCCTTAGATGCTTTTCTCAGCCTGCCCAAAGCTTGCTCGCCGTGGTGAGCGGCGGGTAAAGACTTACACCGCCTCAAATTCTAGCGCCTCCGTTTTCAAATTCGGCGTCCACTTGGCCCCAAGCTTGCCAAAGCACTTTGCGATTGTTCCGCCGGATGTGGCAACAAATGTGAAATATTGAGACGCGACCTCTCTGCTTCCCCCCACATCGTAACTTTCCCTCGCTCTCGCTCAACCTCTGGTGTAAACCGTTCCCCGATTTACCATGTCTCCTTTGCTCATTAAGATTAGCAAAGATTTCGCCACTATTTGGACGACCATTGACCCTATCGGGAACGTGGCTTTGTTTGCCGGGCTGACCGCTGCGCTCACACGGTCAGAGCGCCATCTGACGGCGCTGCGTGCTATCATTTACGCCACTATCATCCTCGTGGCCGCCGGGACCGTGGGCCAGGTCATTCTCGACGTGATCGGCATTCACATGCACTCGCTCAAAGTGGCCGGCGGCATCATTCTGTTCCTGTTCGGTGTGCAGATGCTTTTCGGGAAAATGGATGCAAAGACGCAAAGATCGCCAGAGGAGGGGCGCGACCTCGCCGTGTTCCCGCTGGCGGTGCCTTCCATCGCCGGACCGGGCGCAATGATGGCGGTGATCGTCTTAACTGATAACGATGTCTACACGGTGCCGCAGCGGCTTGAAACCGGCGTTGTGCTTCTGGTGGTACTCTTCCTGACTTACATCCTGCTGCTTTTTTCGGATGCGATTCTGCGGGTGATCGGTCGGCAGGGCGCGTCCGTCCTCGTCCGTGTCATGGGACTCATCCTTTGCTCACTCGCGGTAGAAATCGTGCTGACGACATTGGGAGTGGCAAGCTGGGGACCCGTTCCGCGCTAGAGTGAAGCGTTTGCTTCTGATCTGGCGGCTGATCTTTGCCCTTTGACCTCCGGCTCGGCGTATTCGACTCTCACCGCTCTGCAACGCAAGCGCTACCTCTTTGTCTGCATCAATCGTCGGGCCGAGGACAACCCGAAAGGATGCTGCGCGGCCAAAGACTCGGAAGAAGTGTATCGAGCGTTGAAAGGGGAGGTTGCCGCTCGCGGACTCGCCAAGCTCGAGGCGCGCGTATGCACATCGAGCTGTCTCGATCAATGCGAGACCGGCGTGACGGTCTTAGTGGAACCCGATCACTTTTTTTACGGGCACGTCACGGTCGCGGACGTCCCGGAGATTGTGGATGGACTGATCAAGGGTCAACCGGTTAAACGTCTCGTGTTGACCGCGGATCAACACGAAGCATAGATAAATCCTTGTTACCAATCTACCATAAGCCGTTTACGATGCATGAATGATCGCTCCGTGTCTCGTGGCCTGCTCCCTACGAAAACTCAAACAAAGAAAAAACAATAATCCCATGAAACAGCTCCAAACTTCTCTACTCGTAACAGCAGCATTGTCCCTCGTTGCGGCTTCAGCTTTTGCGCAGACAGCCAAAAGCTCTCCTGCGGCCGGAGCGTCGGCGTCACCGTCAACTCCACCCACCATCGCCTCAGCCATCGATCGCGAGATCAGCATCGTAGAGAAAGAACTAATCGACGCCGCCGAGGCGATGCCGGAGGACAAGTTCGATTTCTCCCCGGAAAAGCTGAACATTTCCGGCAGCGACTACAAAGGTGTGCGCACCTTCGGCCAGCAACTAAAACACGTTGCCGCCTCGAACTACTTGATCTGGTCACCGATCACCAGCGAAAAAGCCCCCGATACGGTTAACGACGGCAAAGGTCCGGACAATATGACAGCCAAGGCGGACATCATTAAGTACCTGAAGGATTCCTTCGCGTTTGGCCATAAAGCGGTAGCAACTCTAAACGCGTCGAACCTTGTCCAACCAATTAGCTCGAGCAGTGGGAGACCGACCACTCGCCTGTTCCTCGCAACGTTCGCCGCTGCTCACGCGTTCGATCATTACGGTCAACTGGTCGAATATCTCCGAATGAACGGTATCATCCCGCCCGCGAGCCGCGGACAATAGGGGCAGAGCGTAGATGAAGGAGAACTAAGGCCCGAAGGCGATCTGCTGTAGGGCGGCTGTGTCAGCGGTTCACTGCTGCGGATGCGTCTTCTTGAACCCGGCGGTGTAACCCTTTTTGACAGCCTGTTTAAAAGCCTGCAGATCGGCTGCTCGCGAAGGATTTTGGAGCTGTTCAGCCGGGCCCTGCTGCTCGAAATACTTTTGCGCCGTCATGTTCAAGTCCGCTTCCGTCGGCAACGTTGCGCCGCGCGGCGCTTGTTCTCCGGCCTTCTCACCGAGTTCATAAGCAGCCCGTTCTTCCGCCGTTGTGCCGTGAGCCGTACGATGACTGTAGAATACCGCCACGCCACACACGATGAACGCCGCCAATCCGATCAATACAAAGAAACGCACCGGTTTGAATTGTCTCGCCATAACTCACGGTAACGTTGAACGAACCTAAGCATCTGCGCAGCCATACAGCAACGACCTCTGCAAAATCTATCTTTTGCCGTGCTTAGTCTCCTCGGGCAGTGGGCGAAGCCTTTACGTCCTCAACAATCGGCCATCAATTCCAAGATAGAAGCCGCTTACGATGCATGAGCTGGACAGCTGTAGTGGCGGGCGTGTCGCCTGCGATTCTGCCAGCCGCGAGGCTTCCATGCGCGATGAGACCGTATTTTGCGTCACAAATTCTCGGTACCACGCAATCCGTCGTCTGATCGCGTTTGCTTCCGCCGTCGATATAAGGATTGAATGTTTCAACGGATCACGACAGCGAAGCGAAGTGTTTTCCTAATCACTCGCCATGATGAATAGCGGCTGCATTTCGAAATCGGTGTAGCGTGGACGCAGGCGGTCCTTGTTATAGTACTTGTCCACGTTGACCGTTTTCTTGGTGCTGGTCACCGCTTCAATCGGCATGTTGTCATAGCGCCCATTCTTCAAGACAACGAGCCGGCCGTGATGGCCGTGCAGGATGAGATCGAGGGCGAGATTGCCGTAGGCCACGGGCACAATCGAATCAATCGCGTCGGGATCGCCCCCGCGCACCATGTAGCCGAGACGCTGGTTGATGGTCTGGATCGGCTTGCCCTTGTTGTATTTGGCGGAACGGTCCTTGAGTTCGGCCGAGACAAGGTCGCCGATTCCGCCGAGTTTCAGATGCCCGAACGCGTCCGTCGTC
>JBKPQL010000061.1:0-24479 GCA_046734045.1 Verrucomicrobiota bacterium | reverse complement strand
TGGAATGACGTGGCAGGACATCAGTAACAATATGCCGCCGGCGCTGCCCGGTGAAGGCTCCTTCGCGTCAAGCGGCACTTGCGTCACAACACAAGGTGGCAGGAACGCGTGGATAGCGACAGGCGTCGCGGCGATTGCCAGAGTCCTGGCGACCAGAGATCAGGGGAACACATGGAACGCGTATGATACGCCGCTGTTTAGCTCGCCCAGCGCGGGTGCCTTCACCATCGCTTTCCGTGATCCGTTCAACGGCATCGTAGGCGGCGGTGATTTAGATCCCGGCGATCCTAATAACGCGCGAACTGCAACTTCGAGTGATGGCGGTCAAACGTGGACTCTTACAACGGCTCCTCCGGTAACCGGAGCCATTTTCGGCTTGAGCTATGTAGGCCGCACGGGCGGCGCGCCTGGAAACAATCTCGGTCGCGCAGTGGTGATCACCGCCAATGACCCGCCTACGTTTTCGACCGGAACCCTTGCCTGGACTCCGGACGAGGGAAACACCTGGTTCACGTTGCCCAGTGTGGGCGGCTTCTGGGGGGTAGCCTTTGCAACTCCGAAAGCCGGATGGCTGGTCGGGACGGATGGTCGTATTTTGAAGATCAGCTTCTAGCGATCGAAAGAGCTAACGCGAAGACTCAAATAACAGCTCGCCGGCGCGGCTCGTGGCTTTCACGACCGCCTTGATGAGCGTGACGCGGAGTTTGCCTTCTTCGAGTTCGAGAATGCCGTCAATGGTGCAGCCGGCCGGGGTGGTGACAGCGTCCTTGAGAAGCGCGGGGTGATCGCCGGTTTCCAACACGACGCTCGCTGAGCCCTTCATAGTCTGCGCCGCGAGAAGAGTGGCTACATCGCGCGGCAAACCAACTTTCACGCCGGCTTCGGCAAGCGATTCGAGAATGATGTATGCGAACGCCGGCCCGCTTGCGGAAAGACCGGTCACCGCGTCCATGTGCTTTTCATCAAGCACAATCGTCCGGCCGACGGCGTCGAACATGTTTCGAGCGATTTCGAGATGATCGGGGCTCGCATGAGTCCCGCCACAGATTGCAGTCATCCCGCAGCCAACCGCAGCGGGTGTATTCGGCATCGCTCGCATCACTGTCACTTCCTCGCGCTTGCCACCAGTGGCCGCAGTGAGTTGCTGCTCCACGAAACCCGTCGGCACCGAAGCCGCAACGGAAACAAGCAGAGTCCGCGGGCCAATTTCAGTAGCGATCTCCTGCAATACTTCCGCCACCGTTTGGGGTTTTACCGTCAGCAGAATGATATCGGCGCCTTTAACCGCTTTGCGATTATCGGTGGTTACTGAAATGCCAAGTTCTTTTGCGAGCGCGGTTGCCCTTTCTGCATGTCTCACCGTCGCGCTGACGCGGCTGGGGTCAAAGAGTCCCTGCTTCAGATAGGCTCGCAGCAGGATGCCACCCAATTTACCGGCACCGAGTACCGCCAGTTTTTTGTCAGAAAGTTTGATGGGCATGGTCAACCCCAGAGATTCCTCGACTTCGCTCGGAATGACAAGTGGTTGACCCCAGAGCCAGCACATGCGTCCCGCTTGCCGTCCAGGAACTCGCAAGCTGGGGTCCCGCGCGCTAGTCTAGAACCGCAGCTTCACGCCTCCGTGCGCGGCGCGCCCGAGATTCGGGAAGCCAAACACCTCTGCGTAATGTTCGTTGGTTAGATTGTCGATTCGGCCAAAAATGGACAGGTGCGGATTTACTTCGTATTCGGCTGCGATGTTTACGAATGAGTAATCTTCGATGTCGAAATTTGGACCGCCGAAATTCAGTTCCTCGCGCGCATTGACAAATTTTGCTTCGATCGTCGTGCGCAGCTTCTTCCACCAAAAATAAGAGGCAGAAACATAAACTTCGTTGCGCGGGCGGCGCGGCAGACGCGCGCCTTGCGGTTGGGAAATATCCGCCGATGAAGTTTTCTCTGCATCCAGGTAAGTATAGCTCGCTGTGAACAGAAGATTGGGAATTGGTTGCGCGCGTAACTCCGCTTCGAGTCCCTGCGTTTCGGCAGCGCCGAGATTGAGCGTCTGGAAAAGGCCGTTGAACCCAATCACGTTTGACAAATCGTTATGAAAGTACGTCAAATCAACCGCCACCCGATTTTCCCAGAGCTCCTGCCTGACACCGATGTCCCAGCCGAAATCTTTTTCCGGGTCCAAATTAGGGTTGTTGCCGAAAATCTTGTCCTGACTGCTCGGCGGACTGAACCCCGTCGCAACGCTCGAGTGCAACGTTGTGTTTGTCTTATCGATCTTGTAACTGCCTGCAACGCGATAAGTCCAAACTCCGCCGAATTGATTGAAATGATCGAACCGCCCACCAGCCACGAAGATCAAGTTCTCGATCGGCGTGATAGTCGCTTGTAAAAAGCCCGCGATTTCCTCCGTGTGATCGCTCACGAATGTTGGTTGCGGCCCAAAAATTTGCAGGACGAACGGGCGCTCCTGCCCTGCATTCACCCGGCTGTAAAAGAATCCAGAAGTCAGCGTGAGCCACGACGCTGGTCGTAAATCATTCTGGTAATCGATTTGCGTCCGCTCAAAAAGCGCGCGCGTCGGACCGACAAAGCCGTCCTGGTTCGGATCGTTCAGTTGCCGCTCGTGATCGTAAGCGAAAATGAATTTGTGCTCCCACCAGTCGGTCGCCTGCCAATCGATGTGGGGGCCAATCAACCATCGTTCTGTGAGAAAATGGTCAATGGGCCGTGGATCAAAAATCGTGTTCGGATTTCCCGTGTCACTCAGCGAGTAAGTAAACAAGCTGCCGATCCGTAGCTGTGCGTTAGGCGACCAGCCAATATCCGCAATCGCAGCCGTGTTACGATAATTGTTGTTTGGACGCGCATTGTCAGTGTCGAGTCGGCTCGCGCCGATTGAGTAATCGAAGTTGTCGATCTTACCGTCGCTTTGCAGCCATTCACGAAACGTGTCGTACGAACCGCCCTCGGCACCGACCATGACTCCGGGCGTTCCCATGCCTTGTTTCGTGAAAAATTGGATGACTCCTGCCAAGGCGCGCGGCCCGTACAAAGTGCTCTGCGGTCCGCGCACGACCTCAATTCTCTCTAGATCGTCCGTAGTGAAGTCGGCGAAGTTGAATGCGCCTTGCAAACCTTGATTGATCGGAATGCCATCGAGCAAAACCTGTGTGTGTTCGCTGCGCAATCCACGAGTGAAAACCGAGGTCAACTGGCCGGCCGTTCCGGTCTGCACAACGGACAAACCAGGCACTTCTCGGAGGGCGTCACTCACGCGCTCGATCTGTTTTTGCTCGAGTTCTTCCGAGCCAATCACGCTCACGCTGGCTGGTGATTGATCTAGCGGAATGTCAAAACGCGTCGCCGAGACCACCACTTGCTCAGCTTCCGCTTCGCTTGGTGAAGAAGTCGGCGAGTTTTCCTGGCTGAAGCAAATGCTCGGCGCGAACGCGAGTAGCGCAAATGAGAGAACGACCGCTCTCCGAAAACAAAACCAAACTGGACGATTTCGCATACAAGTTACCTCCAACTCCGAGAGTCGGACTTGTATGCCTGATGCCCTCGGCGGTCGCAGACCGCCGCTACAGCAGACATCGCCCAGCTCTCATTCTTCTTTTTGCGAAGAAGTTTTTTCGTCCCGCGTTTGCGGGGCGAATGAGGTGGACCGGACAAATATTCTGGCTCCTGGCTTCATCCTTCTTCCCGCCTTCACCCCCAAATTTTTCCAGGGATTGGCCCAATAGGAAGTCGTATCCAGTTACAGCAGCGCAACTGCTCCCGATTCTCACGGGATTTCTTGCGCCGGTCCACTTTTTCAAGCTCGCAAAGAACTGGGATCGAGGACTAGCGGCTTGCGCTTCGAGCGTCAAGGTTTTTTTCGCGTCTATTTGGTCCGCGCCGCCACAAATCTCCGGCCAAGTGCAACAATGGAGCCCTCGGCCGCCAAGGTTTGTTCCTGCTCGGCGAAGGCTTGAAGGATGGCGTCGCGTTTCTCCGCGGCAGTGATGGCGTTGGCGATGTACCGAAAATAATACGCCGCGCGCTCTCTAATCACGCGGCCGAATAACTTTTCGAGTTGCGCGTCGATCGCGGCGGCTGTGTGCAATTCGCTTTCGTAATTTTCTCGCCACGCCTTCAATGTCTCTGTTTTGGATAACACCTTGTCCCGAAAGTCGTCGCCCACGGTCAACAAACCCGTCGCTTCGAGCAAACGGATCACGCTGCTAAACCAACGCAACGTTTTTTCATCCGTGGATTCATACGCGAAATCCTCCGCGATGATAAGTCCACCCTCGACTAGGCTATCCGCTGCGTGGCTTATCGATTTGTCGAGTGGATGAATGTGATGCAGCGATCGAGTAAACAGGACTGCATCAAAATGGCCCCCATCAAAATCAGGCCATGTCGCAAGGCGCGCATCAACTCCGAGCCGCCGAGCGGCCGCGACAGAATCTTGGTCGCCATCGATTGCCACGACGGAATATCCGTCCTTCAACAAACGAGCCGCCAACTCGCCCTTTCCACAACCGACCTCCAAAATCCGCCGGCAATCTCGCGGAAGGAATCGTTCCACAAAATTGTAAGTATAGCGCGTTTCGAACTGCACTTTTCTTGCTTTAACTCGCTGCTTGCGCTTCCAGGCTGGAGATTTATCTATCTCTCGCGAATTTTCATTTTTCCAAGAAATTGCACCCGTCCCTCAACTTCGTCATCACCGGTGGCGCCGGTTTCATCGGAGCCAATCTCACGCTCGCATTGCAGGAAAAATTCCCGGATACGCATCTCACGGTGATCGACGATTTTCGCTCTGGCGATTTCAAAAATCTCATCGGATATCGCGGTGATTTCGTGGCGCAGAATCTGGCGACGCTCGATTGGCACGCGCAATTCGGCGACAAAAAATTCGACGCCATTTTTCATCTGGCGTCAATCACCGACACGACCAACCACGACCAGTTTGAACAAGTCCACGACAATGTCGAAAGTTTTCGGCGGATTTTGAATTTTGCGCGTCCGACCAGGACACGAATCATCTACGCGTCCTCGGCATCCATCTATGGCGCCGTCACTCACGCCAGCGTCGAGTCAAACAGCGCCGGGCCAGCAAATGCTTACTCGTTTTCAAAAGCAATCATGGACAACATAGCCCGGCGCGCTGCTGCCGAGTCGTCGCATTGGGTCATCGTCGGTTTGCGTTACTTCAACGTTTACGGACCGCGCGAAGCGCACAAGGGCGTGCCGGCGAGCATGGTCTATCATCTGGCGCAACAGATGAAGGCGGGTCACCGTCCGCGCATTTTCAAGCACGGCGAGCAGAAGCGCGACTTTGTTTACGTGAAAGACACGGTCGAAGGCAGCATTCGTGCGCTCGATGCGCAAACCAGCGGGACTTACAATCTGGGCTCCGGTCAAGCACGCTCATTCAACGAACTCGTGGATATTCTAAATAAATGCCTGGGCACAAATTTTCAGCCCGATTACATCGATAATCCGCATGCGCACTATCAAAATTTCACCCAGGCCGATCTCACGAACGCACGCAACGCGCTGAGTTACGAACCGAAGTTTCGGCTAGAAGACGGTGTGAGAGATTACATGCAGTGGCTGTATCCGGAAAAATAATGGTCGTGTTCGAGCGGAGTCGAAACATCCCGCTGCATTACCGACGATGAAATGACGGGACTCCTCGACTTCGCTTGGAATGACGCGAGTTAAAGTAACGAAGCAGCCAAATCCCGGAATGCTTTTTTGGAGAGTTGAAATTCGTGCCAGTCCTCGTCGGCCTGTGCGCCAAGGCGCTTGTAGAACTGGATGCCGCGCGTGTTCCATTTGGCCACCCACCATTTGATCATGCCGCAACCAGCGCGCTCAGCTTCCTTTGCTACGGCTTTCATCAACAGTTCGCCGATTCGTTTGCTGCGAAATTCCTGGACGACATACAACTCTTTGATAATCAAATTCGGCTTCGCCCGATAAGTGAACGGCACAAAATAATAAACCAGGAATCCAACCAGCTTTCCGTTTTCCTCGGCAACGAGACAATAGAAATCAGGCGGTGAATGGCGAAAGCCTTGTTCGCGCAAGGTTTCTTCAGTGATTGCAAAATCTTTGGTGTATTTCTCGAACTTTGCGAGCTCACGCATTAACGGAAGCAGAGTTGGGATATCGGCTTCGACTGCTTTTCTAATTTTATATGCCGTCATCCTGAGCGTAGCGAAGTCGAAGGATCCCGCGATTAAACCTTTAGGTTATGTTTCGGCACTCCTCCAGGCTTCGCATAAAGCTACGGCTTGGCAGGTGCCTTCGCTCGGAAATGATACTTTAGCCTTCCCAAAAAAATTTCGTGGGACGATCGATTTCCGGTGGAAGAGTCTTGTGCACCGGACAATTGAGCGCCGTCTGCTCCAGTACTTCTCGATGCGGAGAATCGGGTGGGAGGGGGATGTGAACCTCCGATGGTAATCCAACGATCCGACGTGGCCCGTCCTTCGACATTTCCTTTCGCACAGACACGGTCATCCCCCGCAGGTCAACACCAAGTTCCTGCGCTTTAATTCCCATCGTCGTCGTCATGCAGGTGCCCAGCGCGGTAGCCACGAGATCGGTCGGCGAAAACGCTTCTCCCTTGCCCTTGTTATCCATTGGCGCGTCGGTGGAGATTTTTGATTCCGACGGGCCATGCGTCGCATCGCAATGCAGATCGCCGGTATATTTGATTGAGACTTCGACCATAGAGTAGCCACAGATTAACACGTGCCTGCGCCGTAGGCTACGGCGACGCAGGCAGATTTTACAGATTCAGAATTGAGAAAGTGTTTCATCTGTGCGCATCGGTACAATTTGCATGCTCAGAGTTTTGTCGGCGTGCTTTGCGGCCGAATCAGGGTTCTCATCCGAAATAACTGAGGTATGAAAAGAAAAATTACTGCAAAGGATTTAACAAAGGAAGCGCCGCGCAGTCCGCGCATTCGCGTGGGCGGTTACGCCATTCTTGGCCGCACAATCGACAAATGCCGCGCCCTCGTAGCGGGGGACATCGGGGAATATCATTTCGATTGTCCGCTGGATAACATGCTCTTTGGTCTGAAAGGTGTGAAGGGCGACGATTTCAAAGCGCAAATCGAGCAAGGCGCGAGCGACGAAGAAATGCTCGAATGGCTCAACCGAAGCGGCGAGAACAAAACGCAGGTGCAAATCAAACGCTGGAGCGAAAAAGTGGAAGCCAGCAGTCTCTACGACGATTTGGAGAAACACGATTTCTTCGTCGAAAAATGCAAAAAGCTCGGGCTTGATCCGGCCAAGACCACGACGTTTGAGTGGCTGGAGATCGACGATAGAGTTTCTCACGCCCGGCAAGCGGCATAGCTCCCACGCGCTGGCCAAGATAGCGTATGCGGGTCGCTTCCGAGTTCGATCAACGCGAGCCAGGGCTCCCGCTGGTTTCACGTTTTGATCAAGGGCGGTGGAATGTCTTCGGTCGCCCCGACGTCCATACCGCGACGCAGTTTGCTGTGGCGCACACTGTAAAGGAAATAAATCACCAGGCCGATCGCGAGCCAACCGACGAAGCGTGCCCATGTTTCCACCGGGAGGCTCAGCATTAACAGCGCGCAAAGAAGAACGCCGAGAAGCGGAAATAGCGGAACCATCGGAACTCGAAATGGACGATGACGATCGGCTTCTGTACGCCGTAAAATAATCACACCTAGACAAACCAGGATGAAGGCGAACAGGGTTCCAATGTTCGTGAGATCGGCTAGCGAACCGATATCCACGACCGCGGCTACGCCGCCGACAAAAACACCGGTCCAAATCGTGGTGACATGCGGTGTGCGGAAGCGGCGATGAATCCTCGCAAAGTACTGGGGTAGCAAACCGTCGCGCGCCATAGCCATGAAAATGCGCGGCTGCCCCAGCTGGAAAACCAGCAACACCGATGTAAGTCCAGCAAGCGCGCCCGCGCTGATGAGCGCTTGCGCCCAAGGACGGCCGCTGAATGCCGTTGCCACGGCCGCGGAGTCCCCGAAATAAGTCGTGTACTTTCTCATACCGGTGATGACGGCCGCCATCAGCACATAGAGGACAGTGCAAATAATCAGACTCGCAATGATTCCGATAGGCATGTCGCGCTGGGGATTTCTCGTTTCCTCAGCTGTGGTCGAAACGGCATCGAATCCGATAAAGGCGAAAAAGACAATAGCCGCGCCGCTCATCATGCCGCCGACTCCATTGGGCAAAAACGGCTGCCAATTACTCGGGTGGAGCATGAAGGCACCGAATGCGATTACGAAGACAACCACAGCTACTTTTGTAATAACAATCGCCGTGTTCGTGCGCGCGCTTTCTCGAATCCCGTAAATTAAAAGCACGGTGACGCCAGCAACGATAACAAGCGCAGGCAAATTCAAAGCGATCTGGTGACCAGCAATAACCGGCAACGCAGTCGAGGAATAACTGTTGAGCGCGTCGCCGCCCGTGGACAGCAGGCTACTCGCCGTTCGGTAATCACTCACCAACCAAAGCGGAAACTTCAGATGAAAGAGGCTTCCACAAAGTTGGACAAAATAACCCGACCAACCGACTGCCACTGCCATGTTCCCTACCGCATATTCCAAAATAAGGTCCCAACCAATGATCCATGCAATGATCTCGCCGAGGGTCGCGTACGAGTAAGTGTAGGCCGAGCCTGAAACCGGAATCATCGAGGCGAGCTCTGCGTAGCAAAATGCGGCGAAACCGCACGCGATCGCAGCGACCACGAAAGAGGCCATGACTGCTGGGCCTGCGCCGGGCCGACCATATACCAGCTCTGCGTGAGTAAGTTGCGATATAATGAAATTGAGGACCGGCGTTTTCCAAATTGACGCCTCGATTTGTTCGCCAGCGGCGGCGGTTCCTGCCAGGGCGAAGATTCCGGCACCAATAATTGCGCCGATACCAACGCATGTAAGATCGAAGGCGCCGAGCGCTCGCTTCAACTGGCGCTCCGGCGCGGCCGCCTCGGCCATCAAGCGGTCCGGACTTTTGGTTCGTAGAAACTGAGACGCCACGTTGGGCGGAAATCGTCTCATCGCGCCATCTGCGTGGTCAATGCTTTTCGTTGTATAACATCTTACGAATGGACGCGCCCGCCGCGTTTTCCTAAACTCGGCAGATGAGCGATGAAGTGACAAAGCTCACTTCAGGTGATCCGGCGGTCCCGACGACTCAACAAGCGCCACCACGTCGAGGACGCTTCTTCGCCCGACGAAAAGCGCAGCGCTCGTCGCTCACGCATTGCGAAAATTGCGGCACAGAATTGCGCGGGCATTACTGCCCGCACTGCGGCCAACCCGCAATCGATTACCGTCGCTCGTTCCGGCATGTACTTGTCGATCTTCTCGATCAGTTCCTGAACTGGGATTCAAAATTCTTCAAAACGATCGCCTTGATCCTTATTCAGCCGTGGAACCTGACCAACGAATTTCTCGCCGGGCATCGCGTTCGTTATGTGCATCCGCTGCGACTTTATTTGCTTGCCAGCATTCTGTTCTTTTTCGCGGTGAGTTATTGGGCGAAAGCTATTCACGTCACCCCAAATCGATTCTCGCCTCAGCAGCGCGCCGCAATCGAAGCCAAACTAAAAAACAAGAATCTGCCCCCTGAAGTGCGTGCCGAGGTGGAGAACGCTTTGAGAAGCGAAAAGGAACAGGCCAAACAGTCTGCGCCAGGCACGCCGACACCAAAAGAGACTGCAACACCCACTGTGGCCAATGTGGACTTTAGTTCGTCTGAGACTCCACAGACGGCGTTCGAGAAATGGATAGAAACGCGCGCCAAGGAAAAGATGGGCGAACACGGAACGAATATGCAGCTGTTTATCAGAACGCTGATCAGCAATCTTCCTTACATGATGCTTTGCTGCATCCCGCTCTTTGCCTTTGTGCTAAAAGTTCTTTACGTTCGTCGCCACATTTTTTACATCGACCATCTGATTTACGCGCTGCATATCCACACATTCGCTTACACCGGAATTATGCTGATCGTGCTCGCAACGGTAGGGCTCAACCGTGTGGCCTCAGCTCCGACCGCGAGCCGGATCATCGCGTTCCTCTGGATTGCGTTCGTAGTCCAAATCTTCTTGTCGGTTCGACGCGTTTACCGACAGCGCTGGTTCATCAGCGTCTTCAAATTCTTCTTTGGCGGATTAGCTTATCTAATCGTCCTCGGGGTCGCGCTGGCCGCAACCTTCTTCGTTACACTCGCATTGCCAGGTTAACTGACTACAGCAACAACTACGCGGTCAGCTGGCGAGTATCTTTCGCGCTTCTTCAAGAGCTTGCGCAATTTTTGAAACGTCTTTGCCTGCACCTTGCGCGCTTTCGGGCCGACCGCCACCTTTTCCGCCCACAATCGGCGCGATCTGCTGGATCAGTTTGTTGGCTTGGAATTTCGCGGTCAGTTCCTTTGGGACATAGGCGACCAATGCGACCGATGTGTCTTGTGCGCCGGCGAGAAAGATTGGGCCTTTGATTTTTGCCTTCAGCGCTTCCACAACTGCTTGCAGCAATTTTCCATCCGCACCTTTCACTTCAGCCACACAGAAGTTCTCGTCAGCATGTGATCGCGCCAGTTCATTAGCGACTTGAACTGCACGGCTGCGCAACTGCGCTTCAGTTGTCTTCGCTTGCTGCTTCTCCCATTCGCGAACTTCCGGCTCGATCCTTTCCAGATGCGCCGCGCGTGCATCGATTTGCCCCAGCATTTTGGTTGTAGTTGCTTCGCTTTGAAAAACAGGCAGCGCGGCAATGTCGGATTTCTTGCGCGCCAGGGCTTCAAACTTCTCCTGTTGACGCGCAGCTTCTTCCTTCGCCCAGCTGCGGGCCGCGTCACCGGCCACAGCTTCGATGCGCCGCGTTCCCGCTGCGATCGCTTCTTCCCTGATGATCCGGAATGGCCCGATTTCGCTCGTCGCTCTGACGTGTGTGCCGCCACACAGTTCCATCGAGTAGCCATTGAGAGCGCGCGGCACTCCGCCGATCTGCAACACACGCACGGTGTCGTCATATTTCTCGCCGAAAAACTGAATGATGTCTTGTCGCTGTTTCGCTTCCGCGAACGGAATTTCTGTCCACGAAACCGGCACATTCTCCGCGATTTTTTCATTCACCAATTTTTCGATGTCGCGCTTTTGTTCCGGCGTGAGCGGCGCGCTCGAAAAATCGAACGTGAGCTTGTCCGGTCCGACGTAGCTCCCCTTCTGCGCCGCATCAGGAGAAACGATTTGGTGAAGCGCCCAGTGCAACAAATGCGTCACGGTGTGATGTCCCTGGATCAATTTGCGCCGATCAGCATCCACTGAGACGCGCACTGCCTCGCCCGGTTCGGGCGCGCGACCTTTTACAAGCGCCGCACGATGAACAAAAACATCGCCGCGCTTTTGCGTGTCGATCACCCGCAATTGACCGACCTCGGTCCAATCATGCCCCGGGACGTGCAGCAATCCCCGATCTCCGACCTGACCGCCCATCTCCGCGTAAAAAGGCGTGCGATCGACAATGATGTTTAATTCGTCCGATCTTTTGCCCGGGAGAACGGTTTCAACGACTGCTTCCGCCTCGAGAAAGTCGTAACCCAGAAATTTCGTCGGCGCGGCTCTCAGCTGCCCTTCTTCCACAGTGACTTTTTCTTTTTTCTGTGCCTTGCGCCCACGCTCCCGCTGCTCCTCCATCAGTTTCTCGAATCCAGTAACGTCCACGGTGAAGCCGCGCTCGCGGGCCATCAATTCCGTGAGGTCGAGGGGAAAGCCGTACGTGTCGTAAAGCTTGAACGCGAATCGTGCTGGCATGATCACCCATCCGCCAAGCGGAGCGACTTTCGGAACGTCACGTTCAAGGGCTACCATCATTTCGTTAAACTCCTCGATGCCTTTGTCTAGAGTTTTATTAAACGATTCTTCCTCGCGGCGAATTACTTCTTTAATCTTTGACTGTTTCGCGCGGACTTCTGGAAAAAAGTCGCCTATCGTCTTCGCCACAACATCAACAAGTTTGAAGAAGAATGGTTCGTGAAAACCGAGCGTGCGGCCGTAGCGCACTGCACGACGTAGCACGCGTCGCAAAACGTAACCTCGCCCTTCATTCGATGGAATAACTCCATCGCCAATCGCAAACGAGAGCGCGCGGATGTGATCGGCGATCACGCGGAAGGCGACATCAATTGCGGATTGCGGATCGCCGATCGCGGATTGATTTCGATCAGGCAGCGTGCTCGCATATTTTTTTCCGCTCAACCTTTCGAGCTCGTCAAAAATTGGTCGAAAAATGTCGGTCTCGTAATTCGAAATGGTTCCGAAAAAATCGGTGAGGTTTTTTGTGCTTTGGATGATCGCGGTAACGCGCTCGAAACCCATTCCGGTATCGACGTGACGTTGCGGAAGCGGTGAGAAAGTTCCGTCCGGATTGGCGTTGAACTGGATAAAAACAAGATTCCAAATCTCGATGCAACGCGGATCTTCTTTGTTTACGAGGGCGCCGCGTGTGTCGCCGTCCGGCGTGAGATCGACATGCACTTCAGAGCACGGGCCGCATGGGCCGGTGTCGCCCATCATCCAGAAATTATCGTCCTTGCCGCTATTGAGAACGTGAATCTTTGGATCGAGATCGGCTTCACGAAACAGACGCGTCCAATGATCGTACGCTTCCTGGTCAAACTCGCTCGGTTCGCCGGCCCCTGGTTTATAAACGGTCGCATAAAGGCGTTGTGCCGGAAACTTCCAGCGTTCGACGAGTAATTCCCACGCCCACTCGATCGCCTCCTTCTTGAAATAATCACCAAAACTCCAGTTGCCGAGCATCTCGAAAAAGGTGTGGTGGTAGGTGTCGAGCCCGACGTCCTCCAGGTCGTTGTGTTTGCCACCGGCGCGAATGCATTTCTGAGTATCGGCCACACGTGGTGGGTTCCACGGCGGTTCCTGCTGTCCGAGAAAGATCGGCACGAACTGGTTCATGCCGGCGTTGGTGAAAAGCAAATTTGGCGCGTCGGGCAGCAAGGAAGACGAAGGCACAATCGTGTGCCGTTTCTCGCGAAAGAAGTCGAGAAATGATTGCCGGATCTCAGCCGAAGTCATCATGTCGGTCCTGGTTTAGCAGTGACCAAGTTTCCTGAGAGCGCACAGATTTCCAAATGGAAATGCTGCGCCCGGCAGCTTCTTCCGCGAAGCAAACGATTCTCGATCTTCCCCCTAATGCTCCGATTGCTTGTTGCGCAGCGGATATCGTGCGCCGGATGACACATCTGCGAACCTAAAGAAAGTGCGATTCCCGCGAAAATAAGTGATTCACATCGTCTGAGCGAGAGCCACAGTTATTTGATCTTGGAAAGAATGTTTTCCATCTCTTCCCGCCGGAAAGCGCGCAACGTATGGCTCTTTGTGTTTCCCAGGGAGCCTACCTTGAGGAAGAAGGCGCTCGCGGCTGCGTCATCGGGAGCTTCGAGCACAGCCACCACATCGTAGGCGCCCATTGTCCAGTATTCCTCGATAATCTTTACACCCATTTTTTCAGCCTCGGCCTTGGCGGCCTCACCTCGTTTGACGGTGTCCTTGATATTGCGAATTCCTTGGTCCGTAAATTGAACAAGACTGATGTACATAGCCATAAAGGTGCCTCCTTTGGTTCGTTTTTGAGTTTGTTTCGAACACTATTGCACGTTTGCGTGTGCGCAAAAGCAACTTGCCGGCACTCCGCTTCCGCCTTTGTTCCATCGCGCTCACGACAGTTGACCTGCATGCAGAAACCGCCTACTATGGCGTCCCCATTTTCGCGAAGCTAGCTGCGCGGAAATCTTCGCCGAAGAATTTCGGGACTACCCCGAAAAATTTCGGGGAAAGAGGCTTATTATTTTATGGTGCACATGCAGGATGTGATGTCGAAGCCGATGCCGGACTTCCGCGAAGGAAGCATCGTCAAGGGGCGCATACTAGAGGTGCGCCCCAGGGAGGTGTTGGTGGACATTGGATACAAATCAGAGGGCGTCATTCCGATCACGGAATTTGAGGATGTCGATTCGCTCGAAGTCGGCGATGAAGTGGACGTGCTCCTGGAGCGACTCGAAAACGACGAAGGGATGGTAGTTCTCTCGAAGGAAAAAGCCGCTTACCGTCAGAACTGGAACAAAATCGTAAGCGTTTTCGAAGACGATGGTCTGATCCAGGGCAAGGTAAGATCGGTGGTTAAAGGCGGATTGATGGTCAACATCGGCGTAGAGGCCTTTTTGCCGGCGTCTCAGATCGATGTCGTTCCGCCGAAGGACTTGCAGCAGTTTGTCGGCAACACCTACGATTTTAAGATCGTCAAAATCAATGACGAGCGCCGGAACGTCGTACTCAGCCGACGCGAACTCATCGAGCAGGAGCGTAGCGAGAAACGACAAAAATTCATGGAAAGCGTGAGCATGGGCGATCGCGTGGTCGGGACTGTGAAAAATCTGACCGATTTCGGCGCATTCATAGACCTCGATGGAATGGACGGCCTACTACACGTGACCGACATGACTTGGGGCCGGCTCGGACATCCGAGCGAATTGGTTCGCGTTGGTCAGCAACTCGAGGTCGTCGTTCTCGACATCAATAAGGAAAAGGAACGCGTCTCGCTGGGACTGAAACAGACGCAGAAAAATCCTTGGGACCAGATCGAAGAGCGCTTCCCGGCCGGTCAGCGCGTCAAAGGGAAAATTACGAACCTCGTTCCCTACGGCGCGTTTGTTGAGATCGAGGAAGGCGTCGAAGGCCTCATCCACGTCTCCGAACTTTCGTGGACCAAACGGATCCTGCGCCCGTCAGACATTCTGAGCGTTGGTCAGGAAGTCGAAGCCGTCGTTCTCGGGGTAAATAAGGAGGAGCAGAAAATTTCACTCGGCTTGCGCCAGCTCGAGCCGAATCCGTGGGACGAGATCGAAAAGAAATTCACCATCGGCAGCACTGTGCGCGGCAAAATTCGCAACATGACTGCTTACGGCGCATTTGTGGAACTCGAAGAAGGGATCGATGGCATGATCCACGTCTCCGATTTGAGTTGGACCCGGAAGATCAATCATCCGAGCGAAATGTTTAAGAAAGGCGACGAAGTCGAGGCGGTCGTCATCGATATCGACAAAGTGAACCAGCGAATCAGTCTCGGGATCAAACAACTGACCGAAGATCCCTGGAAGACCATCGACGAGAAATACAAGATCGGCGATCTTGTAAAGGGCAAGGTAACCAAGCTCGCCAGCTTCGGCGCGTTCATACAATTGCAGGATGACATTGATGGCCTCGTCCACATCTCGCAGTTGAGCGAAGAACGCGTGGCGAAAGTGAAAGACGTGCTCAAGGTCGGCCAGGAAGTCGAAGCGCGCGTCATCAAGGTGGACAAAATCGAGCGCCGGATCGGTTTGTCCATCAAAGCCGCGAATTACACCGAGGAAGAACTGCGTAAGGAAGTCGAAGCCTTCGACACGCTTCGTCCCGGCGAAGACATGGTCGGCTTGGAAAAAGCTTTCGCCGCCGCCGAACAGGAAGAATATCGGCCCGGTGAATCCAAAAAAACCGCCAAAGAGCCAAAGGACACCAAAGATTCCAAGCGCGAGTCGAAGAAGGAACCAAAGAACAAGTAACGGATTGTTAGATCTTTTATTCCGGGCCAAGTCTGCGCTTCCGCAATTTCTTACGTGAGCGCGTTTTCGCTTTGCGCTGCCTCGCGGTCGTCACCTCTTGAGTCTGCGGAAGAGACAAGGCGCGAGTGAGATCTTTTTCGGCGGTAAGATCGAGCCGAAGCGGGGTGATTGATACCCAGCGATTGGCAAAGGCCCAGCGATCGGTTCCCTCCACTTCGTCGTCGAGCGGTTTGACCGTGAACCAAAAGATCGCGCGGCCCATCGGATCCTTGCTCGGCACGACTTTGCCGTCGTATTGACCAATCGCCAGCCTTGTCCAGCGAATGCCTTTCGGTTTTTCCGGAAGATTCACGTTAACCAGACACATCGATTTATCTCTGAGCAGTAGATTGAGCACTTTCACGACGTAGGGCTCGAGTTTCATGAAGTCGGGCTCCTTGGTTTCGTGCACCGAAGTGCTGAACGCGATGCCGCGCATCCCGAGCAACGCCGCCTGTTTCGCCGCCGCCAGCGTTCCGGAATGCCAGACCGCGTTGCCGAGGTTCGGTCCAAGATTAATTCCCGAGAGAACAAGATCGACATGTCCCCAATGATGCGTACCGAGTGCGACGCAATCGGCCGGGGTGCCGTTGACCCGGTAAGCTTCGAAATCGCCAATCGCGACGCGCTTGAATCGAATTGGTCGGGTCGAAGTGATCGCGTGACTCATCGACGATTGCTCGACATCGGGCGCGACAATGCGCACATGGCCAAACCGCGATGCCACCTTCGCGAGCGCGACAATGCCGGGGCTGTAAATGCCGTCATCGTTGGAGATCAGAATTCTCATCGTCACATAAATGAAACGTGCGGCAGTTGCATTTTGGCCGAATACTATGCGGACAAAATGGTATGCGAATCACGTTAATGCATAATCCCAAGGCGGGTGACGCCAAGCATGGAAGGAAGCAGCTAATGGCAGCCCTGGCCAGAGCCGGGCATCACGCGGTGTATCGATCCACGAAGAAAAGAGATTACAAGAAAGCTCTGGAAGACCCCACCGATCTCGTCCTTGCTGCTGGCGGTGATGGCACAGTCGTAAAAGTGGCCTCTCGACTCATCGATACTGGCATTCCACTAGGCGTTCTCCCACTCGGTACGGCCAATAATTTGGCCCGCAGTCTCGGTTTCGTCGCTTCGCCTAATGAAATCATCGCGCGCCTTCGAGGCAGTAAGAAACGCGTCTTCGACATTGGTCTGGCGCGCGGACCGTTGGGTAAGCGATATTTTTTTGAAGGCGTGGGTGGCGGTCTGTTTGCGGATTACGTTCGGGCAGCAAAAGGCAACGCTAAGAAAAGCAAAAGAGTTTCCAAGGACCAGGAAATGGCTCGGCACGTTTCACTGTTGTCCCGGATGTTGAAGGATTACCCGGCGCGGCGGTGGAAGATCGAGATCGACGGCGAAGATATCTCCGACCGCTACATCCTTTGGGAAGCGATGAACATTCGCTCAGTCGGCCCCGTCCTTTACTTCGCGTCGCAGGCGGCAACCAAGGATGGCAAGCTCGATTTTGTGTGTGCGCGCGAAGCCGATCGTTTGCTTCTTATCGATCATCTCAATGCGCGACTTGCAGAGAAAAAACACAAATTTCCGTTGCCCATCCGAAGGTTCCGCCAATTACGGCTTGTTTGGAACGGATCGACGCTTCATCTCGACGACGAGCCTTGGCCACGCAAAAAGCAAAAGCCGAAAAATCCCAGCGAGATCCAGATCACGGTGAAACCATCCGCGCTGGTGATTCTGCAACCGGCCGTTCACCCGAGCGAGTAGCCGACCGGAATGACCGATGCAGACGGAGAAGCCAACAGAGCCCTAGCAAGCCAAACGCGAGCCGAAGAAGGCAAAGAAATAGAAGAGATAGTTGGGCGCGCGTTTCGTCGCACGTTATCTCCCATCAGAAACTCGCGATAATTATCCAAGCAAATCTTCAGTTACCGATGAGCTTTATAGTATCGAAGCGACTTGATAGTGTGCGGCGGTGATACCTTTGCGAAGGAGGACCCCGGCTGCTACGTTGCGGGGTTTCATTCGAAATAAGTCGCCGTTACGGCTAATCGCCGCGGCAGTCTTGCCGTGCATTATCGTCGGGTGCTGGAATCCGAACATCATTGGTAAATGGCGGATGTCGGGAAGTTCCAGTGAGACGGTTTGGGAATTCTCTACAAACGGCTCCGTGCTCGTCGGAGATGTTCGAGGTAAATACAGGTTTGGCGACCAGGACCGCATCAAAATCGAAACGCCGTATGCCACGTCGGTTTATCAACTAGAAATTTCCGGCGACCAGATGACTCTGCGAGAGCCGGGCGGCGCCAAGCTCGAGTTTACGAGGATAAAGTAACGCAGGACTAATTTCTCAAAGTCGGGTGAACAGCAAGGGATTCTTCGACTGCGCTGGGAATAACAAAGGACTAGAACTCGGCACTACCGGGTGTGCGAGCAAAGGGAATAACGTCGCGGATATTCGGGACGCCGGTGATGAACATCAACATCCGTTCAAAGCCGAGGCCAAAACCGGAGTGCGGCACGGTGCCGTAACGGCGAAGGTCGAGATACCATTTGTAATCGACGGGATCCATTTTGTGCCGGCGCATGTTTTCCTCCAGCACCTCGAGGCGCTCTTCGCGCTGGCTGCCGCCGACGATTTCGCCGATGCCGGGCACCAGTAAATCCATCGCCGCAACAGTCTTTCCATCATCGTTCAAACGCATGTAGAAAGGTTTGATCTCCTTGGGAAAATTGAAAACCGTGACGGGACATTTAAAATGTTTCTCGGTCAACCAGCGCTCATGCTCGGATTGCAGGTTTAATCCGTAGTCGATGGGAAACTCGAATTTTTCGCCGCTTTTCCTGAGAAGATCGACAGCGTCGGAGTAAGTGATCCGCTGAAACGGACGGTCACGGACGAAATCTAGCCGCTCGAGCAATTCCCTGTCCACGAATCGGGCAAAAAATTCCATTTCTTCCCGGCAATTTTCACGCGCATCTGCGATCAAATGCTTAAGAAACGCCTCGGCGAGATTCATGTTGCCGTTCAGATCGCAAAACGCCAGCTCCGGCTCGATCATCCAAAATTCGCTGGCGTGCCGCGACGTGTTTGAGTTTTCCGCACGAAACGTAGGGCCAAACGTGTAAACCTTCGAGAGCGCCAGCGCCAATGCTTCGGCTTCGAGCTGGCCGCTGACGGTGAGATAGGTTTGGCGTGCGAAGAAATCCTGCGCGTAATCGATCTCGCCGTTTTTCCGCGGCGGATTCTTAATGTCGATCGTAGAAACGCGAAACAATTCACCCGCGCCTTCGCAATCGCTTCCGGTAATGATTGGCGTCTGCACGTAAATGAAACCGCGGTGTTGAAAAAACTGGTGAACGGCGAGCGCTAGCCGGCTGCGCACACGAAGAACGCAGCCGAAAAGATTCGAGCGCGGACGAAGATGTGCAATCTCGCGCAAAAATTCGGGTGTGTGCCCTTTCTTCTGGAGCGGATAAGTTTCATCGGCGCGGCCCACGATGTTGATTTCGTCCGCGACCAATTCCCATTTTTGGCCTTTACCCTGCGAAGCGACCAGCGCGCCGCTGACAACAATGGAAGCGCCAGTGGTGATACCTTGAACGTCGGCGTAATTCGGCAGCGTCTTTCTCGCAATGATCTGGAGATTGCGCAGAGACGAGCCGTCGTTCAGCTCGATGAACGAAAAATCTTTCGAATCGCGCCGGGTTCGCGCCCAGCCCTGGACCTTTATTCTATCAACCGGGGCGCTGCTTTCTAGCGCGTCCTTGACTGGAGTTGGAGAAAGCCGTGTCACGTTTACATCAAGTGATTGACTCGTTCGTCTCCCGACTCTCTCGCCACTACCGTCGCGGCGCAACCGCCTATGTCGGCTGCCCCACTCGCTCCATTCCTAGACTTCGCTCGGAATGACAAGTTGCACGGCGTATCTAACTCGGCTCCGAGCCGCTAGAAACTTTGGCGGATAGCGAACTTAACTCAGCGGCAGCCAGTTGCCCGGTTGTGGCTTCGTGCTGTTGAGAGTGAGGTAGGTGTATTCCTGAAGGAGCCGCTCGTAATCGTCTAGCAATCTCATCGCATCGTTTGGCTTAAGTCGATCGGTCTTGATGGCGTCATCAACCTGCGTTTTTAACAGGCGCATCAATTCGACTTTGTCCCACTGCGTCATGGCGAGTACTTCGCCGATGGTGCTGCCCTCGATCACTTCCTCGATGTACCAGCCTAACTCCTCGTCAGGATCGAGGAAAACATGCACCTCGGTGACGCGGCCGAACAAATTGTGGAGATCGCCCATGATATCCTGATAGGCGCCGACCATGAACACGCCAATGTAATACATTTCGCCGGGCGGGATCCGATGGAGCGGCAATGTTTCCTTCACGTCTTGGAGATCGATGAACTTGGAGACTTTGCCGTCGGAATCGCAGGTAATGTCCACGATGGTGCCGTATCGGTCCGGCGGCGTGGTAAGCCGATGGATCGGCATGATCGGGAACAATTGGCCAAGCGCCCAGTGATCGAGCAGCGACTGGAACACGGAAAAATTGCAAATGTATTGATCGGCCAGCGTGACTTCGAGCTCTTTCACTTCTTCCGGCACGTAACGCAAGCCGCGGTGCATGTTGACGATCTGGTGACTGAGCTGCCAATAGACAGTATCGATCTTCGCTTTTGATTCCAGATCGAGCAGTCCCAGGTCGAACGTTTGTTGCGCTTCTTCCTTGATCTGTTGGATGTCGTGGAGGCTCTCGATGCGGTTGGCGCGCTTTAGGCGCTGTTTCACATCGAGAATGTCGTGGACGAGTTTGTGATCTTTGTCCGTGACTTCGACCTTGAGTTTGGGCCCGGTTTTCTCGATCGCGCTGAATGCTTCCAGCACCAGCACCGAATGGTGCGCCACGATCGCGCGGCCGCCCTCGCTCACGATAACGGGATGCGGGACACCTTCGGAATCGCATACGTCCATGATGTTCCAAACGACGTCATTGGCGTATTCCTGGAGCGAATAATTGGTCGAGCTGTCGAAATCGCTGCGCGACCCATCGTAATCCACACCGAGGCCGCCGCCGACATCGAGGTACCCAAGCTCGTGCCCGAGTTTCGCCAGCTTCGCGTAATAGCGCGCCGCTTCGCGCACAGCGCGTTTGATCGTAGATATGTCCGGAACCTGCGAGCCGAGGTGAAAATGAACGAGCTTCAAGCAATGGGCGAACCCAGCCTCTTTCAACATCTGACTGGCAGCGACTAGATTGGTGGTATCGAGGCCGAACTTGGCGTTCTCGCCGCCGCTGGGCGACCATTTGCCTGAGCCTTTGCTATACAAACGCACTCGAACACCGATCAGCGGCTCGACATCCACTTCCTTCGCTGCGCGAATGGTTTGCTCGAGCTCCTCGAGCTTCTCCGCAACGATGATGACCGATTTGTCGAGTTTGCGGCCGAGAAGCGCGATTCGAATAAAAGCCGCGTCCTTGTAGCCGTTGCAGATGATCAGACTTTCAGGGTCCTTATGCATGGCGAGCGCGGCAACCAATTCCGGTTTGCTGCCTGCTTCGAGACCAAAATGAAATTGCTCACCCGCGTCGATGATTTCTTCGATCACCTCGCGCAACTGATTGACCTTGATCGGGAAAACGCCCCGATACTGATTGCGATACCCAAACTCAGACATCGCACCCTGAAACGCGCGGTTAACCGATTCGACACGGTGCCGCACCAAATCCTGAAACCGAATCAATAACGGAAAACCCAGTTTTCTCTCGCGCGCTTCATTGACTACTTCGAGGATGTCGATGGAGCCGCCATTCTCCTTGAGGGGCTTTGCTTCGACGTTGCCCGAATTATTAATAGTAAAGTAACCGTCGCCCCATCCCTCCACATTGTAGGTGGCGATAGCGGACTCAAGGTCCCAGTCGTTTTTCATTTCGCTTCTTACTGCGGCTATCCGGCGGCTGCCGGACAATGCGCATATTTAATCAGGGTGCCGAACATGCAAGCCCACTTCCGAAAAATCTTTTGATCCGACAAGCGCGTGAGAGAGCATCGCTTGTTTTTCGTTTTCGCAGGGGTACCGTGCATTGATGAACAAAACGGTGATCGAGGTGCAAGTGCGGGCAGTTCTGCCGACGAGCGGGGGATGTGCAGTGTTTATCGGGAACAATGACAAGGTGTTCATTATCTATGTTGATCAAACGGTGGGGAGCGCGATCACGATGTTCATGCGTCAGATCACCAAGGAACGTCCCCTCACCCACGATCTGATGGGACACTTGATGACTGCTTTGGGCGCAAAAGTCGAACGAGTGATTATTAACGATCTGAAAAATGCCACCTACTACGCGCGTGTTATCATTCGCGTCGAAAACGAATTGCACCAGAAAAAGATCATCGAGCTCGATGGCCGGCCGAGTGATTGCATTGCGATGGCCACCCAGCAAAAGGCGCCAATTTACGTGAGCCAGGACGTGTGGGATGAAGTGGACGACATGAGTGACGTGTTGCGCAAGATGGAAGAAGAAGGGCTCAAACCCGATCCGGAAACGGAGGAGTGATTTTCTAGTGCCGTTTACTTTAGCGACGGCGCACAGGTGATTGAACCGCACGCGAGCGGGATCATCGCAAAAGTAAATGCGATCACCTCCGAAACGTTCATGCCGCTGCCCAAAGATCGACAAGGGAAAGTGTCTGTACCGCAGAAATTCATTTAGAGGCGAACGCTCGAAGAGCGCTACGAAAGTTTAGCCCAGAAGATCGCCGTAGCGTTTATCTGCCAATTCGAGGCAACGCGCCAGAATCTCCGACCCGGTATCAAGCTTGAGCGCTTCCTCCACCAAGTCCTGACACTCCGGAAAAGCGAGACTTTGGACCGCGCGTTTAACTCGCGGCACGAGCGTCGCGCTCGCGCTCAACTCGTCCACGCCAAGGCCCAGCAAAAGAGGCGTGAGCGCGACATCGCCAGCCATCTCACCGCAGACACCGACCCAAATGTTGTTGGTATGCGCAGCGTCGGCGATCATTTTGAGCAAGCGCAGTATCGCTGGATGGGTCGGCTCGTAGAGGTGGGCGATCTTCTCATTCACCCGATCAACCGCGAGCGCGTACTGAATCAGATCGTTCGTGCCGATACTGAAAAAATCTACCTCGCGAGCGAGCACATTTGCAGATATTGCCGCGCTTGGGATCTCAATCATTGCGCCCACTTCGATTTTTTCACCGATGTCGATCTTTTTCTGACGCAATTCTTCTTTGCAATCGGCCACCACCGCAACGGCGCGGCGCAATTCATCCAGGCCGGAGATCATCGGGAACATGATTTTCACGTTACCCACAACGCTGGCCCGGAGAATTGCGCGCAACTGCGTTTTGAAAATGTCAATGTTCTCGAGGCAAAAGCGGATGGCACGCCACCCGAGGAATGGATTTAACTCATCGGTAATATCAACGGCGCCGGCGGCGAGCTTGTCGCCGCCCAGATCAAATGTTCGAATGATCAGCGGATGCGGCCGGACACGCTCTGCCACTCGTAAATACGTTTCGTATTGTTCCTCTTCCGTCGGCAGCGTGGTGCGATTCAAGTAGAGAAACTCGGTCCGATAGAGCCCGATTCCCTCTGCGCCGTTTGCAAACACTGCTTCGACATCATCGGGTAGCTCGATGTTGGCGGAGAGGACAATGTGATGCCCGTCGCGCGTGGTCGAGGCCGTCTCGCGCAGTTTTTTCAGTCGCGCTACGACTTGGGCTCTTTTCGACTCGATCTCCTCATATTTGGCAAGCGTCTGCGCCGTTGGATTGACAATGAGCACGCCATCTGTGCCGTCCAGCAGGACATACTGACCCGTCTCCAGTTTTGCCGTGATGTCGTGCAAACCGACAATTGCAGGAATATTGAACGAGCGCGCCATGATCGCGGAATGCGACGTGCGACTACCAAGATCGGTCGCAATCCCAAGCACGTGTTTCTGGTTCACGGACGCGGTGTCCGAAGGCGTGAGATTGTGCGCCACAAGGATATGCTGCTCCGTTAAAGCCAGAAATGCCTTCGGCGCTTTTCCCTGCAAATTACGAACCACGCGCTTGGCTACATCCTGAATGTCCAGAGCGCGCTCGCGCAAATAAGGATCATCGATTTTGCTCAGTGTCTCCGCGTAACGGCCGGCGACTTCCTGAAAAACCCACTCGACGTTGCAAAGATCGGTTTCCAGTTTCCGCAGCACTTCGTCAATCAAGGTGCGATCTTCGACTACGAGCAGATGAGCATCGAAAATTGCCGCATCCTTGGCTCCGATCGATTCCGCAATACGCTGCTGCATCTCAAGAATCTGCATCCGTGTTTGAATGAGCGCCGCTTCGAAACGCCCAATCTCGTCGGCGATTTGGGATGGCGCGATGCGATAGCGCGGCACGTCGTCAAGGTCATCGCGAACGACGTGGATCCTGCCACGGGCGATTCCTGGTGAAACACCCGCTCCTTCGAAACGATTTTCTTGCCTAGCGCTATCGGCGCTCATCCGCCTGCCAGAGTAAAGCAGATGTCAAACGCGCGAAACTTCTGTTTAGTCCGCCATGAAGCTGCCGATAAGGCATAACAGTCCCACAGGTCTTATGCGCCATTTAATCCTCGTTAAACCGCGCCTTAATTAATGCCTCGAGTTCATCCATTGCTTCCTCCGCATCCGGACCCTCGCAACGGATGCGCAGCTTCGATCCCTGTCCCGCCGCGAGCATCATTAAACCCATGATGCTTTTGCCATTGACTTCCTCTCCCTCTTTCGACACCCAAACCTCCGAGCGATAACGGCTCGCGATGCGC
>JBKPQL010000060.1:0-8250 GCA_046734045.1 Verrucomicrobiota bacterium | reverse complement strand
CTCATCCGGCAGCAATTCCTTTACCGAATCAAACAACGCGGCGTTACCTGCCACACGGTATTCGTCTTTTAGTCGGCTCAGCACGCGTTCTAACACCGTCGAAGCCCACTGGCGTTCGTAAATCATTGCGGCAGTCACCGGGTCGGTAAGTTCCACGTCGATGTGTTCATCAGCGCGCAGTTCTTCCAACGGGATGAGCCGCTGCCCCTTTCCCCGCTTGATCGCCATCGCACGACGCTGCTCGTCGGCGAGAAAATATTTCAGCGCGCCAAGCAGATAAGAACGAAGCCGCCCTTTCTCCTTGCGGACAGCACTCAGACTTCTGCGCTCCAATAGCTGGGCGAAAAACCCCTGGGTGAGATCTTCCGCCTCCTCTCGCCGAATACCCTGCCGCCGCACAAAACTAAAAATGGGTCGCCAATAAATGCGGCAAAGCTTTTCCAGCGCCTGTTGCGCCGCCGGTGACTCACCTTGCGCCTCTAGCACCACGCTCCAGTGAGTAGTGGTAAATGCGGCGCCGCCGTGTTGTCCGGCAGCTGCCGGACCAACCCCGGTCAGTGACGTCACCTCATCATCAGCAGGCATATTGCGATCCAAGTAAAAAGTCGTGTCAAAATCAAGCCTGCACCAGTGCGAACACAAATCTGAATGAGGTCCATGCCAAGCTTGGTCGATCATCTTTCGTGGCCTCGAGCTTCGTTGATTTGTGCAGTGTCGGATGTTACGTAGCCATCACCCCCGTTTCTCATGAGCCAGAATTACAAAGACACTCTCAATTTGCCGCGCACAGAGTTTCCGATGAAGGCGAACCTTGCCGCCCGCGAGCCCGAGCTGCTCAAAGTGTGGGAGGAGACGCGCCTTTACCAACAGATTCAGAAATCGAGAGAGGGTCGAGAGCTATTCGTTCTGCATGACGGGCCGCCATTTGCGAACGGCGATGTGCACATGGGCACTGCGCTCAACAAAATTCTCAAGGATTTCGTAGTGAAATCGCAGACAATGCTCGGCAAGCGCGCGCCGTACGTTCCCGGCTGGGATTGTCACGGACTTCCAATCGAATACAAGGTGGTCAAGGAATCGCGCGCTCTTTCTCCGCTTGAGGTCCGCAAAAGGTCCGAAGCGTTCGCACGAAAGTTCATCAACATCCAGCGCGAGCAATTCAAGCGCTTGGGCGTTTTCGGTGACTGGGAGCATCCGTATCTGACAATGGACCCCAAATACGAAGCGGAAATCCTCCGCGCCTTCGCGGTTTTCGTCGAGGAAGGCTTGGTTTATCAGGCGCAAAAGCCGGTCTTCTGGAGCACCGGTGCGCAGACCGCCCTCGCTGAAGCCGAAGTGGAATACCAGGAACGGGACGACACGGCTGTTTACGTCAGATTTCCAATCATCAGCGGCGAGTTCGCCGGCAAGGCAAGCTTCGCCATCTGGACAACAACGCCCTGGACGCTGCCGGCCAATCTCGCGATCGCTGTTGATCCCAAGGAAAATTATGTCGTCCAAGAATTTTCGCGCGATGGCGTCTCCGAAACTTTACTGCTAGCCGAGAAACTTGTTCCACACTTTTGTGCGAGCACACAGTTCAAGCCAGTCGGCAAAGCACTCGAATCATTTCCGGGCGCGAAGATTGAGAAAGTCAAAACCTTACATCCATTCCTGGATCGCGAAGTCACGGTCTTTACGGCCGACTTCGTCACCATGGATTCCGGGACTGGCGCCGTACACGTCGCACCCGGTCATGGCGCAGACGATTACGCTTTGGGCATTGAAAAGAATCTACCGATCTTATCGCCAGTCGATGACCATGGCCGTCTCACGGACGAAGCCGGCTTGCCGAATCTGACCGGCAAGTATGTGTTCGATGCCAATCGCGACATTGTAGAGTTGCTTCGCGAGTGCGGCATGCTGCTTGCCGTCCAAAAATTCCATCACTCGTATCCGTACTGCTGGCGCTCGAAAACACCGATCATCTTTCGCAACGTCGAGCAATTCTTCATTCGCATCGACGAACTTCGTCCAAAAGCGCTGCAAGCGATCAAGACGGTGAGGTGGATTCCGTCGTGGGGTGAGAACCGCATCGCAGGCACCGTTGAATCGCGGCCAGACTGGGTGATTTCCCGCCAACGCAGCTGGGGCGTGCCATTGCCGGTCTTTTATTCGAACGATGGGAAAGTCATTCTCGACGCAAAAATTATCCGCAAGCTCGCGGATCTCGTAGCCGAACACGGCTCAAACATTTGGTTTGAGTTAAACGATGCCGCGCTGGCGAAAGAGCTGGGATTGCCACCGGGCACAACGAAAGGCAATGACACGATCGATGTGTGGATCGACAGCGGCGTTTCACATAAAGCGGTTTGTGCGGTCCACCCCGAATTGCGCGATCCCGCCGACATGTATTTGGAAGCGACGGATCAACATCGCGGCTGGTTTCAATCGTCGCTTATGACCAGCGTCGCGCTTAACAACCGGGCGCCGTACAAAATCTGTGTTACACACGGCTTCGTTGTCGATCTCGACGGAAAAAAGATCTCGAAGTCGGGAACGTACGACAAACCGGTGGCCGCTGATCATTTTGTCGGACGATATGGCGCCGATTTGCTACGGCTCTGGGCCAGCAGCATCGATTACACCGACGACGTCCCGTTTTCCGAAGAAATGTTCACGCGTCTTGGCGACACCTATCGCCGCATTCGAAACACGCTACGCATTTTGCTGGGTAACCTTTACGATTTTCCAGCTGTAGCCGGGGTCGGTGACCTCGGTCGGCCGGCATCATCGATGCCGGCTACAACGCTAATCGATCGCTGGATTCTAGAACGATTGGATGAGGTGATCGGCGATTGTCGGAGCGCTTACGAGGAGTTTGCCTTCCATAAGGTCTATCACACGCTCAATCAGTTTTGTGCAGTCGATTTGAGCAGCCTTTACATCGACATTACGAAGGACCGGATGTATTGCGACGCGCCGGATTCGCCGCGTCGCCGCGCTACGCAAACCGTGATGCGCCAGATTTTCGATGCGCTTTGCCGGTTGCTTGCGCCGATTCTTGTGTTTACCGCGGAGGAGGCGTCGCGGCATTCCGGCGTGGGTGCCTCAGTCCACTTGGAAGAATTTCCGCAGGCGCAGCATCGGGGTCATGAAGCCACCGAACAGGTTGCCGAACTGCTCAAATTGCGCGGCGTGATCGGGCAGGCGATTGAACGTGCGCGACAGGAGAAACTGATTGGGAACGCGCTCGAAGCCGCGGTTGTTTTACATTCGAATTCCGATGTGACGAAAAAGATCGACAAGGAAGAACTGGAAGAATTTTTCATCCTCAGCGATCTGACAATTCACCGGGCGAAAGAAGCGAGCGCTTCCGTGACGAAAACGCCGCATAAAAAGTGCGCGCGTTGCTGGCGACATCGGCCAAGCGTCGGTGCAAGTAAAGAACATCCCGATTTGTGTGACCGCTGCGAGAGCGTGGTGAAGGGCGCCGAAATTAGCTCGCAAGGGCGTGCTAGGGGCGATTGACTCAATCGCCGCGGGCGGTTCTGTGAACCGCGCACACTAACCCAAGCAACAGATGAAACTTGTTTTCTTCCTTTCGCTGCCGCTCTATGCGCTCGATCAATGGACGAAACAGATGATCCTGCGGTTTATTGACCCGGACCAGCCGCGGATTCTGGTCTCCGGTTTTTTTTCTTTGGTAAACGTCACGAATACGGGTGCGGCGTTTGGTTCTTTCCGTAACAACAACAGTTTCTTCATTGCAATTTCGTTCGTTGCGCTTGTGGTTGTTGTGACCTTTCTCGCGCGCCAGCGTGCGAGAAATATTTGGCGCGACGTGTCCCTCGCCTTGCTGCTGGCCGGCATCTTGGGAAATCTCACTGATCGCCTTCTCTTTGGACACGTGATCGATTTTCTCCTTTTCGATTTGCACGTTCCTTACGCTCATCCCTGGCCGGCCTTCAACGTAGCCGATTCATGCATCTCGATTGCAGTGGTTCTGTTTATCATTCAGTCGTTCTGGAAAGAGAAACATCCTGCGGCGACAAGAACGTAGGTGGGCGCGATTGACCTCAATCGCCCGCCAACTGATGGTCATGGTGCGTAACGCGGGCGGTTCAGGTGAACCCACCGCTACCTGATGCCCTATGAAACCATCGCCGTCGCCTATGGAACAGACTGCGCGCGAAGTTGCCGCGCGTCTGCGCGCGGCCGGGCACATCGCGTACTTCGCCGGCGGTTGTGTCCGCGACATGCTTCGCGGTCTCACGCCGAAGGACTACGACATCGTGACCGACGCGCGTCCGGAAGTAGTGCAGAAAATCTTCCCGCGCACATATGCCGTCGGCGCGCATTTTGGTGTGGTCATCGTGCTGGAGAACCAGTTTCAATTCGAAGTTGCAACGTTTCGCTCTGATGACGCCTACATAGACGGACGGCACCCGAGCGCAGTGCGTTTTTCATCGCCCGAGGAAGATGCGAAACGCCGCGATTTCACGATCAACGGAATGTTTTACGATCCCGTTGCCGAGGAGGTGATCGATTTCGTCGGCGGCCGCGCCGATATCGACGCGAAAACGGCGCGCGCCATTGGCGATCCGGCGCAACGCTTCGCCGAAGACCGGCTGCGGATGCTGCGCGCGGTGCGTTTCGCCACCGTACTCGATTACAAGATCGACAGTCAAACGTGGGAAGCGCTGGTGGCCAACGCGCCTTTAATCACCCAGATCAGCTCAGAGCGTATTCGCGATGAGTTGGTGCGAATTTTTCTCTCGCCGAACCGAGTGCGCGGCTGGGACCTCCTTGATTCCAGCGGTCTGATGCGCGCGATTTTGCCCGAACTCGATAGGATGAAAGGCGTTCTGCAGCCGGAACAGTTCCATCCGGAAGGCGACGTTTTCCAGCATACCCGGCTGATGCTGCAATTTCTTCCGGAAAGGGTCTCTTTGCCCTTGGTGTTCGCCGTGTTGTTTCATGATGTCGCGAAGCCAGTGACGGCGACAGTTGATAAAACGGGCCGGATCCGTTTCAACGAACATGACCGGATCGGGGCGGAGATGACTGAGGCGATTATGCGGCGTCTGCGGTTTTCGGGTGCTGAGATCGAGGCGACAGTCGAAATGGTGCGGCAACACATGGTCTTCAAAGACGTGCCCAAGATGCGGGTGGCGAAACTAAAGCGCTTCATGTCGCGACCGACCTTCGATGACGAGCTGGAGTTGCATCGGGTCGATTGTGAGAGCAGCCATCGTATGCTCGACAATTACGAATTTCTCCTGCGCAAGCGCGAAGAATTCGCGAAGGAACCAATTATTCCATCGCCCCTGGTGCGCGGCGATGATCTGATGGCCCTCGGTTTGAAGCCGGGTCCGAAGTTTGGTGAAATCCTGGAAGCGGTGGAGACACGCCAACTCGAAGGAACATTGCGCACACCCGAAGAAGCGCTCGAGTGGATCAAACGAGAGTATTCGTTAGGCAACAGCGGCTGAGGAAACGCTGAAGATCCAACATCGAACATCGAATGAGAATTCTGATGATTAGCGCCGAGGGACCGCCGTTGCAGCGCGCGGGGGCGCTGGTCGATGTGATGGATGCGCTGCCGCGCAAATTGCGTACGCGAGGACACGATGTGAGCGTCGTGCTGCCGTTTTATCGCGAGATTCGAGAGAACCCCGCATTTAAAGAAGAGGAAACCGGCGTGACCATCGAGGTTCGCGTAGGTGACAAAATCTACGTTGCCGAATATCTCGAGGGACGAAGCGCGAGCGGCGTGCAGTTGTTTCTGATTCGCTGCGACGAGTTTTTTGAGCGCCCGGGAATTTACGGCGAGCGCGGCCGACCCTACGAAGACAACGCGCCGCGCTTTATTTTTTTCTGTAAGGCCGCGCTGGAACTGGCGCGGCGTTTGACGCCGCAAGCGCAAATTCTCCATGTGCACGATTGGGGGGCAGCGCTGGTGCCGGTATTTGTGCGTGCGCACGGTCTGCCGTTCAAAACCGTGCTCACAATTCATCACCTGGGTGAACAGGGCAGTTTTTGGGGACTGGATTTTCGGCTCACCAATTTACCAGAACAGTTTTTCACTCTCCATGGCGTCGAATTTTTTGGACGGCTGAATTTTCTTAAAGGCGGTATTCTCTATGCCGATAAGATCACAACCGTCAGCGAACATTACCGGCGCGAAATACTTACGCCGGCTGGCGGCCATGGTCTCGATGGCGTGCTGCGCGAAAACGCATACCGCCTTACGGCGATTTTGCACGGCGCGGATTACGCTCGCTGGAATCCCGCGTCCGATTGTCTGCTGCCCGCCAATTACGGTGCGAGAAAACTTCGAGGAAAACAGACGTGCCGGAACGCGTTGCTGGAAGAGATGAAACTTGGGACTTCGCCGCGCGGTCCGGTCTTAGGCATGGTGACTCGCGTCGTCGAAGAGAAAGGCTTCGAGATTCTCGTGCCGCTGTTCGATCGGCTTCTTTGGGATGATGTTCGGCTTCTCATTCTCGGTGAAGGCGATCCGGCGTATGAGACCGCGCTGGCGGTTGCCGCACGAAAATTTCCAAGCAAGTTCGCATATCAAAGGGATTACGATGAGAAACTGGCGCACCTGATCGAAGCAGGGATGGACATCAGCCTGATCCCGTCACGCTTCGAACCCTCCGGCTTGAGCGCGATGTACAATCTGAAATATGGCGCTCTGCCGGTCGCACGTGCTACCGGTGGCATTCAGCAGATCATTGAGGACTACGATCCCATCGCTGATAGCGGCTACGGATTCCTTTGTTACCATTATTCGACTGAGGCGTTCTGGGACGCAATGAAACGCGCCCGTGGATTATTCAACGAGCGGAAGCTGTGGACAAAGCTGATTAAACGGGCGATGGCTCGCGATTTTTCATGGGACGCATCGGCACGGCGTTACGAGGAGCTTTACAGGGAACTCGTCCGGGTACAAGACGACGCAGCTGCATAGCTCGAGGCGTCGGCACTTCGCGTACGAATTCGGCGTGTTTCGAATAAAGGCCGAGTCGCCTCGTCAAACTCCTGCCGCCGAAACCGACGCAAGGCGGACAGATGACAATAGGAAGCGCTATCGCCAACCGCTCTTGCAATCTCAAGAACTTTCTTGTTTCCTCGGCATTTCCTACGCATGACGTCATGACTCGCTCCCGGACGCTCTTCACGTCTTTGGCCACTGGATTAGTTCCGACCGTGGCGCAACTCGTGATGGCGGTCGGTCTGCTAGCGCCGGAAGGGCCCCTTTCGGATCGCTACTCCACGCTGGTCCAGCACGACAGCTATTGGTTCATGAACATTGTCGATCGCGGATACCAGACGATTGTCCCGCCCATCGATCACAAAGTGATGGAAGTCTCGAATGTCGCATTTTTCCCAGCCTATCCCGCAATCGCTGCATTATTTCGCTATGGACTCAACATTGACACCGGAACGGCGCTGCTGATTACGGCTCAGCTGGCCGCATGGGGGTTCTGGAGTTATTTCTTCCTGTTTTGCAAGCGCTGGGATGTTTCGCCGGCGCTCCAGATTTGCGCCACGTTATTTATCCTTGCCCATCCGGCAGCATTCTTTCTGGTCGCCGGCTACTCGGAGTCGCTGTTTTTGATGGCGCTGCTTGGCTTCATCTTCTGGAGCACGGCAGAAGGGCGATCTTCAAAAGTCTGGGCCGCCCTTCACGGCATCCTTATGTCGGCAGCGCGAATTGTCGGAATCGCATGTGCGGCTTTTCCAGTGGTGCGCGCGCTTTTTTTGAAAGGATGGAAAGGCTTGCGTGAGCCGCGCGCGTGGTATCGCCAGTACGCGGCGTCGATCGGGTTAATGGCTGTAACAACGCTGGGGGCGCTCTCTTTTTGTATCTACTGCCAGATTCGCTGGGGCAATTGGAACATGTACATCCTCACGCAGGCGGCTAGTTGGGGAATCATTCCCGATTATTTAGCGGTGTTTAGGCCCTCGAGTTATCGCTGGCTCGTTCCGGCACTGAATAATCCGACCGAAGCGAGCGAGATGTCAATGACCGCCGGCGCTCTGCTTCTTGTCGGTATCGCGCTTTGCGAGTTGGTCATCGCATTTCGGCGGCCCCGGCGGTCGCGCCCTACCGCAATGGGGGAGCGAACTACCTGGGCGACACGTGCTGGCATCTATTTCTGCGCGGCCGCGATCTATTACCTCTCGGTCAGTGGCGTGGCCTGCGTCGGTATGGAAAGCATGCTGCGCTACGAATTTTGCGTACACGCTTTGATCGTT
>JBKPQL010000059.1:0-9289 GCA_046734045.1 Verrucomicrobiota bacterium | reverse complement strand
TTGTTGGCTATCACCGGCAGGCCGTACAATTCACAGATCGACATGGCCAATCTAGTCTTGCCACTTCCAACGGTGCCGGTGAAGCAAAGAGGCGGCTTGCATTTGGGAATCGTCGGCAGCGACATCGTCCATGCGTTAACCAGGTCAAAACCGTGTGACGATGCGAAACTTGCCTCACGAAAAACTGAACACGTTTCGAAAGGATTTTCCGGTTCAACGAGCGCCCACGGTTTCAATGTGTCTCCGGCAACGAACAAAACGCCGTCTGTGCCGTTATCTAAAATCGTCACGCTGTCGGGAGTGATTCTTACGAGGTTCGCGTCTCCATTGCTGAGGTAGATCGCGCCTGATCGTGTTGCCCAAAATTTTTCGGGGACAATGCCCTTCGAATACTTCTCGTTGAGCGCGACCGTTTGAATCTCGCTGATGATGTGGGTAAAAATCGGGTCAGCCCGATTAATTCGGAGCCAATCCGATAACCAAGCGTGGAACGGATCACCGGAGATTAATTCCAAGCGTTTCCGGTCAGAATCGAAAAACATCGTGGAACGAAAATCACGTTGTTCCAGCTCAAAGAAAAACTGGCCTCGTTCTGCGACTGCCAGAACAACAGCCTCGGCGATCTTAGCGCGTTGCTGCGCAGTTGAAAGTTTTCCGTCCAGTAAAATCGAAATGATTTGTCCCCGGATTTCAGCCGAGGATGGATCGGGAGGGCGCGCCCAAGCCCTCACAAGTTCGTCGCTGATCGAACCATTATTTCCCGAGGGTGAAGATAGCGGAGGGGTGTCTTTGGACGCGGTAGGTGCAATCCTGGCACGACGATTCCTTAAGGGATGCGGCCTTTTATCGTTCCCGGTTACTGCACAGCCCGGATTTACAACACCCCTGGCGCTTTTCTGGCGCGTCGTGGAAGCCGTCTTTTTGGTTTTTCTCACTTTCGTCGCCTTAAAAAATTTTGTTCCCACTTCCATCGCAGCACGAAAGGAGTGCCGTTCAATTGTGCGCTGGCCCGGGATTTGAACCTGGACCAGCGTTGACGCGATGAACGCCCGCGCTAGCGTTGAATGACCTGGATTTGGATTGACGCGGGTTCACCGTATGTCCGGCTCGCTGTTTGAGAGGGCCATGAGATCGAGATTCACCCTCTCGATCTCATCCCACGTTGGCTGTTCAGCATATCGCCACCAGGTGAATAGGCGTCGCAGGATGTTCAGTATTTTTTTCATTTGCCAGTTTCACCTCCTTCTTTTTTTCAGTACGGAATCTCGTCATCGCCAGCGGCGGCAACCGCCGGTTCTGAAGATGCCTCGCTGATTGTCACTGGCCGATGTGGCCTTGGTTGTTCGGTCGCAGCAGTCACATTCGCCGTGGCCTGGCGCACATTGCGCTCTGTGATTTCCTTTTCCGAAGGGTGTTCGCCATCAATTTCTTCGGAACCCATGATCAATTTCTGGATCCACACGGGCAATTTGTCGTACACACCGCCTGCAACGCCGTCCGTGATGGAATACTGCAGGGACAGCGAAATCTGAGCCGGCGCTTTCATTCCTTTGGACAGTGGCGCGATGCCGGTAACCTTGGAACGGGTTGTGCCTTTCTTCGTCGTCTCGTGTATCAGATTCAACGTGCACGGCTCACCTACGAGAAGGCCAAGGTCGTCACGCATCCTTTCAATGGCGCCTTTGCCTTGCCACGCGACGATGTCGCGGTAAAGGTTCGAGCGTTCGCCCAGTGAATTGGTGTAGATGATTGATTGATGGAATGGTTCTTCGCCGCGTTCCTCAACAAACACCGCCAACTCGTTAGGCAATTCAAATGTGAGAATTACCTTTGGCTGCTTTTTCCCGTCACCGAAGCTGCTGCGTTGGGTTCCGATGTCGGCCACGCCGACACAGCGCGCAATATGCACACCTTCGGATGGGAGTTGGTAGATGGGTTTTGGCACTTTAATTGGGGTGCCCCGCCCGGAGTTGCCATTCTGGCCGACAACAGCCTTTTTGTTTTGTGGTTTTCTAATCATAATGTTTTCGCGAAGGCGAAATTGGTTGAAACGCGCGAAGAACGTTTCGAATGAAGCCGATCACGGGACTTGACGGCGAGGCGCACACCGCGTAGCCTGTAGCGTTCGATTCCAAACTTCTTGCGATAGGCGCCTTGGCGGGCGCCTTTCGCGTCTTAGGTGGGCTGCTCAACTGGTCTGGTCCTTGCTTTGCGGATTTGGTTGGACTTGTGAGCTATGACACGTGTCCTGGCGCGATCCTTGCGGCTCGTCACGCGGTGCGAGGCAATGAACGCCTCGATGTCGTCTAGAGAAAAGCGCACGGCGGCACCGAATTTTACGTACGGGATCAAATTGTTGGCGATCCAGTAATCAACCGTTCGTAAGCAAACCGCCGTCCTTCGGGAGAGATACGCTTTGTTTTTCAGACCGTCACAGATTTGCGCATTGCGTTGCATATACCCTTATGCAAAAAGTTCCCAAACGACCCCGAAAATGTCCGGATTGGGAGAGATCGCAGCCCTGGAAAACGTAACCAAACGGCAGGTGCGCCGATGGTGTAAGGAGGGGCGTGTTCCTGCCCGTCGCAGGAAAGGACGGTGGCATGTTGACCAGCAATGGCTAAGGCAGGCTCGCAACCGGGAGGCGAACGGAAAGAAATTCTTTGACGTTTACGGTCGCGGCGAACGCAACAAGCGTATCCTCGCGGCGACGGTCCTCGCCAATGATATTTGGGACCCTAAAAAGCTACTCCCACACTTCCCTGACAAATTTCGGTTTTTGTATTTCGATTATAAACCCCATCCAGAGGCGTACCGGGTGGCAGACGATCCAAAAGCTTTCTTACGGGTGCGGATCGGGCTCTTTGTCCGCCGAAATGGAATACCGTCAGTCAAAGAGTTAGCCGAGGCCCTGGGCGTATCGAAGTCACAATTGTTCCGGGCGGAACCAGGCCTCATCAAAAAATTAAAAAGACGGCACCTACATGATCCTGGTGCGTCGGTTCTTCCGGCCAGGCTTAAAGGCCGTAGGAATCATTCTGTGTCTTAACCAGCGGCCACAACCATGGGCGGCGGTCCTTCGGCAATTCTAGCGCCATTCTCACACGACGGCGGACCATCCTGGAAAGCTTTGTGTCATGAATCAGTCATGAAAAGCGGCTGAAACTGCCATTTACTATGGTGCACCGTGCAGGAATCGAACCTGCAACCCAGTGATTAAGAGTCACTTGCTCTGCCAATTGAGCTAACGGTGCAAACGCCTGTTTCCCAGGTAAATGCTGTACGAACGTGTACTTTCGTGCGTACCAAAATTGGTAGCAAATTGGTAGCACGAAATACGTGTTGTGTTAGCATTAGCGCCATTAAAGACCGGAAATTACTCATCCGCGTTCGCTGCACAACGCGGAAGTTTTACCTGAACCCTCCGCGTCCAGGTCGAAACGATTGGCATGTTCGATTCACCGCACCTGGGATCAACGGCACGCGCCGGATTTTCCGAAATACAGGGGCGAAGGAGATTGGTCCGGCAAAACGCATTGCCGCCAAAATAATTGAATCCTTTTGGGCCGATGCAGGTCGAGGCGCAGATCGGCTAAGACTGCGCAACGACAATGCGAAAATCGGTGAACTTATCGCCAGGTACGAACGGAACGCTTCGCAGCGACCCGCCACGATTCGCAGCAACGTTCGTTCGCTTCGAATGATTGTAAGGATCGTCCACGGTGGCGATCCCGATCAGAAATCAACTGCTGTAATGACTGCGAATTTAATCCGCGAGTTCGAAAAACGGCAGGTCGACTCTGCCGAAAAGCGCGCTACAGCCGCGACGCGATCATTAGTAGTCCAGCGTGTCCGCACGTCTACCGCGAGCTACGTGCGCCAGGCGCGATCAATCGTGGCGCTGCGCAAGATGAAGTTTTACGAAGCAATGAAGTTGCCCGATCTATCCGGTTTCCGCGGCGAAACTATCGAGACTCCACGCCGCTCGCTGCCACGGCCGCTCGACATGAAGGCGCTGACCGACATGAACGCTGCGGCGCCAGCGTTGGCGAAAAGCGATCCGGGCGCTTACGTGGCGCACTTACTTTTTTCACGTCTGGGACTTCGCAACATCGAAATCGTGAACGCCCGCACTCACTGGATCAGCGAAGGTCGCATCGGGATTGTCAATCGACCCGAGGAAGATTTTTTTCCGAAAGGCTGTGAGGGTTGGGTGCCTATCTCACCTGATGTTTTAAGAGAGATACTTAGTTTTCAGCCGTTGTGTACTGATGGCTATCTGATTCCAGGAGCGAATCAGACCGAACGCCACGATGCTGTTTATCGTCGGCACTCAAAATGGGTTTCTCAGTGGATTAAGGATCGAACAAAGACGAGCTACGAGTTGCGGCGATATGCCGGATCGCGATTGCTCGACATGGGCGCGAGCATCTTCGAGGTACGGGATTTTCTCCGGCACCGTGATGTGCAGACCACTCAGCAATGGTACGCCTACCGGCTACAAAATCGGCAACTTCGTACTATTGGTATGGCTGATCTGTTACCGAAATGAAAACTACCGGTTCAATGCGTCAGCGACCCAACCCCCCTTCTCGCAGTATCGATTATCTGCGTTCGAGCCTGATCAACCCTGATCCAGCCGATGAGGCTGCGAAGCCAGGAGCGATCCTCGAACTCTCGAAACTGCTGGTTGTTGCCATAAATCAGACAGTCCGCGGTGATGCTGAATGTGGCTATTTTGTGGCAGAGCTCCTCGCCTATCTTTGGAAAAGGCGGTCGGATCTCGCTGACAAGAACGAAACATTTCGAAAATGTTATTCGAAGTGGGAATCTGCACACGTGGGGACAAGGAGGGCATCTCCGCTACGCCGGCTGACTCATTCGATTCTTGCCGAAGCCCAAAGCGATAGACGGGTCCAACAGATTGCGAAATTGATCCCGAGATCTTCACTGGTGCTTAAACGGAACAAAACGCTGCTCGCGCTTCCGGAATTCAGTGCGGATCCGAAAGTTGTCTCGGAGTGGACCAATACGATCGTTTATCCGAAGCTTCGGGCGATGCAGTCTGAACTTGCCGAGCATCCGGTGATCGGAAATCTCAAAAAGGCGCTCGACGAGAATGGCAAGTTCCAGATCTCTCGCCTCAAACCGCTGATCAGGCACACCGTGGCGCGAATCGCTGCACTCCCGACCGCGTATTACTTCGATATTTCATGACAATGGCATTTCTGTCTTGCGAGCCAGCGGTTGCAACTGTCGGAATTCCCGTGTGACGTTGTCCGGTTCGTCCGCAATTTTTTCTTGCGGGCAACAAAAACATTAACGGAAGCAGTCACCAACTAGTTTTGTTGGGTGAAGCCCAAATCGTTGCGCGCATTCTTTTTTTTCAAAAAGCTATTGCGGCGAAATGAATTTGTGCGGAAAAACACGGGAGCAGATTGAGTTCACGCTCGGCGGAAAGTCGCGGTCGGAGCTACTGGACATTATATTCTCGCTGACAACGGTCGAGCAACTGTTCAAACCGGCCGAGATCGCCGCACGATCACGATTGAACAAACGAGCGGTCCTGCGGGATATTCGGGATGGCAAGTTTGGCGCCTATTACTGCCGCGCAGAAAATTCAATTGCGGTGCCCGCAAGCGGCGTGAATGAATGGAGAAATAGTTTCCGTGTGCCGGCAAAACCCAAGCAGGAGGCACGAAGGTGATCTTGGCCTGCCCGACCAACTGTCACGTGCCCCCGTGCGACGGCCGCGTGCGGAAAAATCCTATAGAGCAGGTAGAAAAGAAGCCCTTCGAATTCTATACGAACAGTTTCCCCAAGGTTTGTGCGCTGATCGCCGCTTGGGACCGCTTTGCTCGTTGGCGGAATCCTATAACCGCACTAAGAAAGAAGTGCTCCGATTCAAATAACCGAGCTTTTGCCGAGGTTTTGCTGCTGATCACCTCTCGGAACCCGTTTGGTCGGCGGAAAAATCCCTCTAATACGGGCCACGCTTGGTTCCTCCAGAAACGGCGAAATAGACGAGAAAATGGATGCACAGTGACGACTAGTCACGTGTTTTGGCCTAACGAACGAAGGAAGCGCGCCTTCTCGCTACCGATTTCGCGACCGATTTTCAACGCTCTCGGCGGTAAGTGCAAAAGAGAAAGCCAAAGGGGGGCGGGGGGGGTCAGACACGGGCGGCCAGGCAAAAGTGCTCGATCGATAACCTCGCACGGAAATTTTCACGCAAATGGTTCCCCTACTCTGTCTGATCCACGCAAAAAAACACTATGCAAAGGGTCGGACGCGCAATGGATCCCATGTTCGAAGCAACCTCCGAAAGTGCCGATGCCGGATGGTCGCTGTGACAGTGCATAACACCGGCTATTTTCACTTCCCCCTGTGTCTCCTCGCCTTTCGCAGCGACTACAGGGACCGGCTGCAACACATCGTTTCTTATTGCCTGTGTGAGCACGCACAACGAATAAATTGCGCCTGCGCCAGCGTTCCAGGAGGTACCGCCCTCGAACAGGCAGCAAAATTTCTTCACGTCAGCGTATCCTCACCTGAGGCGACGATAGACAGGTGGAAAGCCGCTACTCGGTTCATCCGCCAATGGCAAGGGCGGTACGGAAGGGATGCATCCGTTCGGATAGCAACCGCGCTCTTGTGGGAAGCACACGACAACACCGGTTTGACTTATCGCGAGTTTTCGATTCTCTGCGCGATCAACTCGGTGATTGGCAACAAACGTTTTGCACCCAGGCGAATCACTGAACCCAGTATTCGCGTGCGTGCTGCAGGGTTTAAGTCTTGGACGGTTGCGAATCTCGAACTGGCTCGTGACAAATCAGGTAAAGCGCAATTATTAACGCCACATCAGGTGAGATACACCTTGGAAAGCCTTCACCAACGCAAGTTATTCGCGCGAGCACGAGTTGGCGCAAAAACTGTTAAATACATGGTTGGAGTAAGCGACGACGCCTTGCGCGCATTGTTGCTGCAAACCGAGACATATCGTCCCCGATTCAAAGTAGAACGCGCCAAAAAGGATCGTGAATTGATGATGGCAATCAGGTCCTTCAATAAAACTATTAGGTCCAACTCACATTGAGCCGAGTCGCCGCCTCGAAAGACATGGAACCACACGAGTCGCGACTTCATTAGCGACATAAATATCAGCACCTTTAACAAAAGCACTTTCAACAATAACTTCTTAAATATCGGCGTGTGTAATAGTACTCACACCGAAAATTAGATTGATTTTTATCTGAAAAGATTCCTTATAACCACGTTAGTTAGCGTGTTGTGAGCTGATCATCGTGACCGGGCAGCGGCAGCGCGTTGCTAAGGGCGGTCGGCGTTATCGCCCAAGTCTTCAAGCTTCTTGAGAAGGAACTGTTTTAAGGAAATGATGTATCGGAAGTTGCGATGGGCGGCTCGCTCATTCTCTGGAAGTTGGATTATTTCTGCGCTAGGGTCGCACTCTTGATTAAGCAGCAATGCTGTCATGTCTTCCACATATCCAAATATATTCTGAAGAGTGACTGCCATATACTGACGAACCAACCGATTTTTGATTTCCGGCAACTTAATTTTGGGCTTTTCATCTTTTACCGCGAAAACCGTGAACTCTGACATGTCCAAAAGCTGATGCTCTGCTTTTCCCCGTAAATCATAAAGGTCTTTCATCCAACCACTGTCTTCTTCAATCCATACTCGATGGGGGCTGTCGCTTGGCAACCGCTTATCCAATTCCCTCTTTAGTTCTTCCGGCCCCTTGATCTCTTTTTTGAAAACTATGCAAGCTAATTTGATGGTGCGGCGAACAGCTATAACAGCCCGAAACAAGAACTCTTCGAAATGCTTTTTGAGATCCAAAGTAGGATCCTCAAACGAGTAGGCACCAGTCTGAAACGCGATGCCGTCAGGCGAAGCAATTTTGGAGATCGCGCTGTCTTCAATCCTGAAATACTCGTTTACCGATTCTTCTGCCTTCAGCAGGTCGTTCATGCATTCCCACAAAATCGCGTTGAATTTTTGTTTTTGTGAATCATCCAGCTTGATGAATCCCGAATTAACGATCTCGCCGAACTGCAACATCAATCTGTTCACTAGTGGACTGCCAGTCCCAACATCGAGAATCTTCTTAATAACGAAGCGAGGCGATTTTTCATCCATAGGATTTTACTAATATCGGCCAAGTTTGAGAGCGGCCATTACCAGTGGCAGATCACAATAATGTTACGGGACGCCCCGTAATAGGTCCACATTTCGCATTCCTGGGCGATCCTGAAAGTCCGGCGAGGCCTCGCTGCGCTATGGTTCTTTGAAATCGCCTTTGTATCTCTGAACTTCGATCAGTTTGCCAGTCGCATCGTAGACGTTGATCACGGCATCATGCGCGCGGCTACAATGTTTCGCGTAGTCGATTACGCCTACGGCCATGTAAAAAGGTAAAGCGAACCAGAAAACTGGGTCGGAAGTCATTTCTTTGGCGGTTCTAAACGTTGCATCATGTCTACGATTTGCGTTTTGAGAGGCTGCCAATCAGCGCCCGTCGATGTGGGGCGGTTGGACATGGTTTCCACGAGCGACTTCGCACCGTGTAGGAAGCCGATCATTAGCTTTGCTTGGTTCGTCCGTTTCCAGAGTTCCCATAAGTAGAGGATGAAAGTGATAATCGCGATAACGCCTACCAACCAATCGAACAAATTTTTGCACATCGTTGGACGTTACCAAGAAACAGGCACGCGACGCGACGACAAACAGCGTAGTCATCCGGCAATCAAAAACGATTCTTGGACAGCCACAGAAGCGGGCCGGGCCATCGGCTAACGTTTCTGCGAATGCCCGGAGTTAATCGTCAAGGACAAGCGCATATCGTGTCCACCGCATCACGGTTACCGCGATCCTGCAAAGCGGGCCCGGAGGTTGAGACAACGCCATGCTCTCGAACATGGTTTTCCATTGATCCGCAGCCTGCGAGCATCAACCCAACGATGAGTCCATAGACCAGTGCACGAATCATCGATGGTAAGCGGAGCTTAGTCGCGGATGACACCGATCTGCTTTAGGAGGCCCAACTCGTCGGAGCTTCCCCAACGCTCGACCATCTTGCCGTCTTTGAATTTGGATATCTGCATTCCGCGGATCTTGACCCTCTTGCCGGTGGGCGGGATCTTTCCGAAGGGACCGGTGTGCGTGCCGGTAAGGGTGTAGGCGAAGGCGATGGTGTCCTCGTCTTGGACGATGGTCTCCGGAGTGACGCTCATGTCGGGGAAGGCCGTGCGCATTCCAGAGA
>JBKPQL010000058.1:0-25043 GCA_046734045.1 Verrucomicrobiota bacterium | reverse complement strand
GATCAGCCTGTACCGTGCTCAACAGTGTGAGGGAAACAGCAGCAACTGCGAGGCCGGCCAGCCGTTGAACTCGGCGGTAAATTGAAACCATAAGAGAAGCACTCCCTTTGCGACTTCTAACGTGTAACTTACTGCTGGAGGAGTCAAGGTTTTTCACGGTCGCCGGCGGACATTTGTCTCATCCGTCTGATTCGTCGTATCGTCTTCTGTGCGAGCATCGACACCATGGCTGAACCGGTTCGCGTGGCTCACATGCGTCTCGACTCTCTTGCTCATTTGTAGCGGCGGAATGGTCACTAGCAAAAACGTCGGGCTCGCGGTGCCCGATTGGCCGACGACGTTCGGCTACAACATGTTTCTCTTTCCCATTTCCAAATGGGTCGGCGGAATTTTGTTTGAGCATACGCATCGCTTGATGGGCTCGCTCGTGGGATCTCTCACCATCGTTCTCGCGATCTGGGTTTGGCTCGGCGAAGATCGGCGATGGTTGCGCAACATGGCCGTGATCGCGCTGATCGGTGTGATTCTGCAGGGAATTCTTGGCGGCCTTCGCGTCACCATGATGAAAGACGAAATCGGAATTTTTCATGCCTGCATTGCGCAGGCATTTCTCGGCTTGCTCGTCTTCATCGCGTTGGCGACCACGAAATTTTGGCGCACGCTTGCGGATCGGGATGCTGCCTCACAAAAATTCCTGCCGATCAAAACGCTGGCAATTGCAATCACAATTGCGATTTACGTCCAGCTTACCCTCGGAGCGACCATGCGCCATCAGCACCGCGATTTGTCGATCTTGGATTTTCCGACGGCGAACGGCGCATGGATTCCCGATACGAGCCCGGCTGCGCTGGCAAAAATCAATGCATGGCGCGATGACCGCGGTTTGTGGCAAGTGACAGCATTCCAAATCTGGTTGCAAATGGCGCACCGGTTCCTCGCGTTGATCATCGCGATAGCAATCGTTGCGTTTTGTCTTCGCGTCCGGAGAGATGCGCCCAGCTTTGCCGCGCTGAAGCGATTATCGATCTTCTGGGTCGCGCTGGCGGCTTGCCAGATTATGCTCGGCGCCTGGACGATCTGGAGCAACAAAGCAGCCGATATCGCGACGGCGCATGTCGCGCTCGGCGCGGTCATGCTATCTTTTGGTGTGAGCATTTCTGCGATTTGCCGGCGAATTTCACAAAGAGCGGTTGGGCGTCCGGCAGCCGCCGGACCGGGCGCGCCGCACAGCGAACCCGTTCCCGCATGAAAACAGCCGCCCTTGAAAATCCGAGCCTTGCGCCTTCACGCAATCGCATCGTTGCCGATCTCGCGGAACTCGTCAAAGCGAGATTGACGCTGCTTGTTCTGCTCACAACGGCCGTCGGATTTTATCTGGGATCGGAATCGCCGATCGATTACATGGAACTGTTTCGTGTTGTCTTCGGAACGGCTGCAGCAGCAGCAGGCGCAGCGGCGCTGAATCAATGGTGGGAACGCGGAGCTGACGCGCAGATGCGCCGCACGAAAATGCGCCCGATACCGGCAGGGCGAATGCGGCCACTCCAGGCGCTGGCGCTTGGCATCGTTCTATCGGTTTTTGGCATTGGCTATCTGGCGATTGTCTGCAATGCGTTGAGCGCGACGCTGACAGTAATCACAATTTCGATTTACATTTTTGCGTACACTCCGCTCAAGCGCGCCAGCACCGCGAATACGGCGGTCGGCGCCATTCCGGGCGCGATTCCACCGATGATCGGCTGGGCGGCCGCGCGTGGAGACATCGGCGCCGGAGCATGGAGTCTCTTCGCGATAATTTTTTTATGGCAATTGCCGCACTTCTTCGCCATCGCGTGGATGTACCGGGAAGACTATTCGCGGGCTGGCTTTCGAATGATTTCCAGCGATGATCGCAGCGGCGAGCGCAGCGCCAGCCAGAGTGTGTTTTTCTGTATCCTGCTCCTGGTGACAGCAGGATTGCCCGCGTTCCTTGGAATCGCGAATTTTATTTATCTCGCAATCGAGCTTTTGCTCGGCGGTTTGTTCACCACCGTTGCGATGCGCTTTTTGAGGATGCGCACCGCAAGCGCAGCCCGTTCATTGTTCATCACGTCGATCGTTTATCTTCCCCTGTTGCTCGGCGCGCTCGTTCTGACGAAATCATGAACACAACTTTTGTCACAACAAATCGTGCGCCGACGCGCAGCGGCATCGGTTGGAAGATAACGTTGATTCTGATCCCGCTGATCACGCTCGGACTGTTGCTTTGGCTGCGTCAGCTGGAAGTGAATGCGCTCCGGCAGCGCAGTGTTTCTTCGTACGGCACGGTTCCCTCATTTCAATTCACCAATCAAAACGGGCAGCCGTTCGGTTCAGCGCAGTTAGCCGGCAAAATCTGGATCGCCGATTTTATTTACACGACGTGTCCGGGCCCGTGCCCAATGATCAGCAGCCGAATGAGCGAACTGCAAAAGCCGCTGGAGAAAACCGAAGTGCATCTGGTCTCGTTCAGTGTCGATCCCGAGAAGGACACAGCGGAGGTTCTGCGCAGCTACGCGGAGAGATTGCAGGCCGAGCCGGGGCGCTGGGATTTTCTCACCGGATCGAAATCCGCGATCTACAAACTTTCCCACGACGACTTTAAGCTTGCAGTGTCCGACGGCAGCGACGCTCAGGGAATTCCCGTACACAGCACGCGAATGGTACTGGTCGATCGACATGGCCAAATCCGCGGTTATTACGATGCGACCGAGGCCGACGCGATCACGAAATTGCTCGCAGACACGAACCACCTTCTGCGCGAGCAACCCAAGTAGCCGTAGTGGCAGGCGTGTCGCCTGCGAAATCGAAAGAATATTGCAGCCGTCACGGCTGCCTCTACAGAAATGGAAATTTCAGCCCACCGGCTCCGGGCCGGCGCCCGGCCCTTCGTCGCAAACCATTCGCAGATATTCGCGATATTCGTTCTTCGGTAATCCGTCGATGATCCTGGCGAGATCGGATTGGGAAATGAAACCCATGCGGAGTGCGACCTCCTCCAGGCAGGCGATTTTCAAACCCTGACGATGCTCGATGGTAGCGATGTAATTGCCGGCCTCGAGCAACGTCGTCGTGGTGCCGGTGTCAAGCCAGGCCATGCCACGGCTGAGCAGCTTCACGTGCAGCTCGTCGCGCTGAAGATAAAGCAAATTTAAGTCCGTAATCTCGAGCTCGCCACGCGCCGACGGTCGCAGCGTGCAACAAAGATCGACAACTTTCTCGTCATAAACGTAAAGGCCGGGCACGGCGAAATGGCTCTTGGGTTGCTTGGGTTTTTCTTCGAGGCTAATGGCTTTGCCGTCGGCGCCGAACTCGACGACGCCATAGCGCTCGGGGTCGCGAACTTGATAGCCGAAAACGCATGCGCCTCGCTCGATGGCGAGCGCGTCGCGATAGAAGTCGAGTTTCCCATAGAAAATGTTGTCGCCAAGAATAAGCGACGCGCCCGAGTCGCCGATAAATTTGGCGCCGATTAAAAATGCCTGCGCAATGCCTTCCGGCTTCGGCTGCTCCGCGTACTCGATGCGAATACCGAGTTGCGCCCCATTGCCCAGATAATCTTCCAACATCGGCAAATCTTTTGGTGTTGAGATGATGAGCACCTCGCGAAGACCGCCGAGCATTAAAGTCGCCAGCGGATAGCAGATCATCGGTTTGTCGTAAATCGGCAGAAGCTGTTTGCAGACGATTTTCGTCAGCGGATAAAGACGCGTTCCCGCGCCACCGGCGAGCAGAATGGCCTTTTTCATTTTCGATTTTCGAGCCATTCGACTCGCTTTGCTCGCTCAGGACAAGCTTTCGATTTTTGATCGCTGCAGCTCCAGCGCAAAAGCAACTCCGCCCATTCCTGCCAGAACCGCGCGCCCAAATCGATCCCGACTGGCCCGAGCATCTTCCGCGGAGTAGAGCGGAATGTCGTTTTATCGAGAAGAAACGAAGTGCCGCGTCCATCGAGTAATTTCCGATCTGCCAAACGGCCCCCCACACACTCGGACAATGCGTGATGGATCCAGTTTCGCGGTAATTCTGACCGCGTCTCGATCGTGGCGCTTACGGTAAGATTGAGAAGTTTCTTCAATATGAGAGCACAGACGAGGGCACGAGAACTTGTCGCATGCACATGGGAAATGTTTTTTTCTCGAAGCAGTTTTTGTAATCCCAGGGCAAAATGCGCTTGCCGCAAAAAGATCGCACTTGGCGCCCGGACGCTTTGCTGTGCTCGTTCTTCTTCCAATCTTTGCGCTAGCGCAGGGTTTGCCCGCCATTCTGCTTCTATAACCATTGCATCCGGCAGAAATTCGAGCGACGGTGCTATTTGTTCCATTTTGCGGGTGAAACGAGCTGCTCCATTCAATTCGCAGACAAACGGAACGATTGGGAGGTCGCATCGCTTCATCTGCTCAAGCTCGCGTTCGACGAGTGGCAAATCATTATCGGGCCAGCGATCGATCAGATACGCAATTCCGGAAGCCGCTTCGCTATTCGAAGCGCGGCGATGACTGGATTTGCCCGAGCTTTTCGCTCTCCCCTCTAACAATTTCAGCAGGGGCGCGACCGTCTGTTCGATTCGGAAATGCTCCTCAATGCGCGCACGCCCCGCGCGGCCGTAACGCAATCGCAATTCAGCGTCGCGCAGCAACTGCTCGAGAGCGCGCGTCAACGCGGAGGTGTCGCCCGGGGAGACTAACACGCCAGTTTGGCCGTCCACGACCAGTTCCGGAATTCCGGCAAGACGTGTGGAAACGACCGGGCGCGCCGAAGCCATGGCTTCAAGGATCACCGTCGGAAAAACGTCGCTGGCACCCCCAGCGTCAATCACCGAGGCGAGCGCGAAAATGTCGGCGGCTTGAAGTTTTTCCAAGACTTTCTGTTGCGACAGAGAACCGAGCAAATTGACTCGAGACGACAGATTCAACTTCTCGATCTTTGCCTGGAGCGTGTCGCGCAGCGAGCCATCGCCAATGATATCGCAGCCAAAATCGAATCCCCGGCGGGCCAATTCAGCGCAAGCCTCGATTAGATGCTCGAAGCCTTTGAATGCAACTAGACGACCAACGCTGATGATTCGTGGGATTGGATGGACGATGGCCGGAGCCGGCATTGGAAAATTCTTGAGATCGACTCCGTTGTAAACCCGGTGAATTTTCGCGGCGGAATCCGGGCATCGTTGACGAAGCAGGTCGCGGCTATAATCGGTCTCGGCAGCGACGAACTCCGCGGCAGCGCAGATTTCGCGAAGAAGATCGTCGCTAGCGAGGTCCTTCATGAAATCTTGTCCATGCGCCGTGACGCTGAAAGGAATCCCTGAAATTTCTTTCAGAAAAAGTGCAGTATGCGCCGCGCGGTTAGCGAAATGAACATGAACATCATCGACATTGTTTCGTGCAAAAAACTCTGCGAAATAAAGAGCATTGCGGGCGCGCTGCTCGGCCTTGACGCTCGGCCCGTATTTTCGCTCGTGCCGTTCGACGAGCTCGCGCGGCCATTTAGCGATCGCTTGGCCGGCCTTCGCATTTTTTTCCCAAATTTTAAGAATTTGTTGAGGCGGCGCGTAGTGAATGGGCGCGCGGAGCCGCGAGATGTGTTCGTGACGCAAACCGGTAAGCGGCGGATGAATCGAGCCAATCTCAAGCTCGATGCCGCGCCGTTCCAAAGCCAGCATCTCCGCATCGCAAAACGTCTGCGAAATAACGGGGTACCGGGAATAGAGATAGCCAAGGCGCACGGCTTACGATGATTACGCGCAGGGGGCGGAATAGCAATTCACTGGCGCGCTTCGCAGAGTGAAGCGACTACAGGATAACTACGAAAAGCGGACGTCTTTGCCCGGATCCATTTCGAAGTCCAAAACCAATGAATCCGCCGTATTTGGCTTAATCACTTCCTCTATGAACTTCACGTAGATCGGGTCCTCGCGGAAGATGGCGTATTTGTCCATCGATTCAAAATCTATGGCAATGAAGAATGGCCAGGGCAACTCGGGATCGATACGCTTCCCGCATTTGATGCTGAGGACCTCCGGAATCTTCAAGAGCTGCATCCGCGCGTTCATCATCATCGCCTCCACCCGCGCAGGCGTGACCTCGGGCTTGAGTTGGTAGAGAACGAGATGGTGAACCATGAGGCTAAAGCTATTAGGCGGTTCCGACGAGCCGCGCAAGTACGAATCGAGCTGCTCAGGCGGGAGTCGAACCGGCTAAGTAGCCAGCAACGTTTTCAGATTCAAGCTCGTTACTTATGTTCGGGTCCAACTACCTTTTGCACTAATGCTTCGAAGCGCGGATCGCCACGCAATGGATCGAGCATCGGATCGACCTTGATGAGCGAAACGTCCGGACCGACGCGATCGCGGTAAGCACGCTCAAGGCAATCGATCGCTTTCGCCTTTTCACCAAGGGCGATATGCACGAGAGCGAAAGTATAGTTCGATACGTAACGTCGCGTCGCTATTTGCTGCAATTGCTCTAGCCCTTTGAATGCTTTGTCGCGTTGAGCGAGCTTCGCGTAAGCGTGCGCGAGTAGCCCAAGCACGAATGGATCGTCGTTTAATTCGGCGGCCCTCCTGTATTCGCCAAGAGCCTCTGCGAGTTGCCCTTTCAACTCCAGCGCTTCGCCAAGGTTCCAGTGCGCGTAGTAAAAATGCGAATCCATCTCGATGGTCTTCCGCAGCTGGGCAATTGCGTCATCATAGCGTCGCGCCGTGACGAAGCCTGCTCCAAGATCGGCATTGATAATCAACGACAGCGGATCGAGTTGTTGTGCACGCTTGAGCTCGGCGATCGCTCGGTCGAATTCGGCGAGGCTCATGGGCGGCCCGCTTCCATACCAATGGTGTGCGGTGGCATAATTCGGGTTTAGCGCGATTGCGCGTTCGAATTCCCTGGTCGATCCCTCAAAATCAAAATCATAAGACACCAAAATTTGACCGAGCGACGTGTGCGCTTCGGCGAGCGAGTCGTCGAATTCGAGTGCTTTCTTTGCTGCTGCCTCGGCTCGAGGAAAAGAATCCGATGGAGATGCAGCCCCGTACGCGCTCAAGAGGACATAAGCATCGCCCAGGCCAGCATAGGCGAGCGCGTATTCGGGATCTTTTTCGATTGCTTGATTGAAATACTGGATGGCCATTTGCAAATCCGCTCCCGTGCGCTTGTTCCAAAAGAATCGGCCTTTCAGGTATAGCTCGTATGCTTCCGTATTTTCAGTCGGACGTTTCGCGATCGCGGTTGTTTCCGAAACGCTTAGCTTCGCATGGAGCATTTCGGCAACGGTTTTTGCGATGTCGCTTTCGACCGCGAAAATATCGGTGAGTTTTCGATCAAAACTCTCTGCCCACAAATGCGCGTCGCTCGCCGCGTTGATTAATTGGACATTGACGCGGACTTGATCGGCCACTTTTTGCACGCTTCCCTCGAGGATGTTCGCGACACCAAGCTGCTTGGCAATCTGCGGCAGATTGTCCGGCGAGCTTTTGAAATGCTGAGTGGACGTGCGCGAGATCACTTTCAAATCTGCGATTTTCGCTAGTCGAGTCAGGATTTCGTCTTGAATGCCTTCCGCAAAGTACGCGTTGTCCGGATCACGGCTAAGATTGTCAAATGGCAGCACTGCGATCGATTTCGGCGGTAGGGATCCCGCAGTTGCGGGAGGTCGCTCGCTCTCGGCCGACAAGATTCGGGAGGTAGCGTAGCGGCCGAGGAGAAATAATCCAATTGCGAGCACTCCGCCGATTACCACCACATAGATCCAAGCAATTTTCCGGGATCGCATCGGCATGGCGTCGGCTATTTCTGTTCGCTTCAAACCTTCCGGCGTCAGCTCGAACGCCCACGCAATGATCAATGCGATTGGAAATCCAATGACGATCAGCAGAATGACGAGTCTCACGGTCCAATTCGGAATTTCAAAAAACGGAAAGACTTGTGTCGCGATCTGAATGAGCAGCCATGCCACGACGCCGTAAGCGATCGCGACTTTGTAAACGTTGCGCCGCTTCAGCTCGGAAAAGAAATTTGTCAGGTTCACAACTGTCTCTTCAAAAAACTTAAGTCTCTTTCAGGACGGTTCCACAAGTCCAACTGTTAGCGGTGAGATTTGCAGAATCGCAGCTACTTCTCCAGGCCAGGTTATGCGTCGTCCAGCGGGCGGCGGCTACAGTTTCAACGTCCGTGCTTATCTGTGCAAATCGCTGAACCCGGAACCCTTCTTTCGGTTGCGACGACGCGATGCTATTTTGATGGATGCCGTTTCAGCTTAAATCCAACTACAAACCGCGCGGCGACCAGGGACAGGCAATCGCCAAGCTGATTAAGTCTGTCGAAGCTGGCAATCGGCATCAAACGCTGCTCGGCGTGACCGGTTCGGGCAAAACTTTCACCATCGCGAACGTGATCCAGACGCTGGATCGACCGACGCTGGTTATTTCACACAACAAAACGCTCGCGGCACAGCTTTATTCCGAGTTCAAACAGTTCTTCCCGCAAAACGCGGTCGAATATTTCGTCAGTTACTTCGATTATTATCAGCCGGAAGCCTATATTCCGCGTTCGGACACATACATCGAGAAGGATTCGTCCATTAACGAAGAGATCGAGCGTTTACGACTGGCGGCCACCAGCGCACTGCTTTCACGCCGGGACACCATTGTAGTTGCCAGTGTCTCGTGTATCTACGGCATCACTTCGCCAGAAGATTACGAGCAGATGCTGCTCACGGTGAAGCGCGGCCAGCATGTTTCGCGCGAAACCGTGCTTAGCCGCCTAATCGACATGTTATACGAACGCAACGATGTGAATTTTGGTCGGGGAAGATTCCGCGTTCGCGGCGACGTCGTCGAGGTTTATCCGGGTAGCGCCGATGAGGAAGGGATTCGGCTGGAATTTTTCGGTGACGAAGTCGAGGCGATCACGCGATTCGATCCGTTGACTGGTCATGCGCACGAATCGCTCAGCGTAATCACATTTTATCCGGCCAAACAATTCGTGACTCCAGCAGACAAACTGAATCGGGCGCTGCACACTATTCGTGAAGAGCTTGAGCAACGCATCATCGAACTGGAATCGCAAAACAAATTAGTCCAGGCGCAGCGGCTCCGGATGCGCACCGAATACGACTTGGAAATGTTGCAGGAAATGGGCTTCTGCAACGGCATCGAAAATTATTCGCGTCATTTGTCCGGACGCGCGCCTGGGTCGAAGCCGTACACGATCATCGACTTTTTCCCGGAAGATTTTCTCACCGTGATCGATGAATCGCACGCCACGATTCCACAAATCGGCGGGATGTACGAAGGGGATCGCTCACGCAAAACTGTACTGGTCGAATATGGATTTCGTTTGCCGAGCGCGCTCGATAATCGCCCTCTCAATTTCGATGAGTTCATGAAGATAACGAACCAGATTATTTACGTCGGAGCCACACCGGCGGTGTTCGAAATTCAAAACAGCGTGGTCGGGAACAAGGGATACATCCCGCACAAACGACAGCGGATTGGGGAGGAGGAATTGGTTCCGTTTGCTGTAGCCGGGGAAAAACGTTCAACGCTCAACGCTCAACGCTCAACATCGAATTCAGAAATCCATGTTTCGCGCACCGATGAGCCGCCGGAAAAATTCGATGTGCGCACCCCCGGTGTACCGCTCATCGTTGAGCAGATCATCAGGCCCACCGGCCTGCTCGATCCAAAAATCACGCTCAAGCCGTTGAAGCACCAGATCGACGATACGATAGAGCTTTGCCGTCAACGCGTGGAAAAAGGCGAGCGAGTTCTGATAACGACGCTGACGAAACGCACCGCCGAAGATCTTGCCGATTATCTGCGCGATGTGGGATTGAAAGTGCGCTACTTGCATAGTGACATCGATGCCATCGAGCGAGTTGAAATTCTGCGCGGCTTGCGCGCGGCCGACTTCGACATTCTCGTCGGGATCAATCTGCTCCGTGAAGGGCTCGATCTCCCCGAAGTTTCGCTCGTATGCATTCTCGATGCGGACAAGGAAGGATTCCTGCGCAGTCAGACCTCTCTCATCCAGACCGCAGGCCGCGCGGCGCGGCATGTGAACGGCGAAGTGGTCCTCTTCGCCGATCAGGTTACGCAAAGCATGGAGGCGCTAATGTCGATTTCGGAATATAGGCGTGCCAAGCAAATGGAATACAACGAGAAGCATGGCATCACGCCGCAAACGGTCCGGCGCGCGGTGCAGGAGAGTCTGCATACCATTTTACGTGGACGCGAGATCGAAGCATCCGTGATTCACGAAGCGGGCGGCGATTTCAATGTGACCGAGTTGCTACGCGAACTGGAAGAAGAGATGCAACAGGCTTCCGCCAATCTGGAATTCGAGCGCGCGGCACTGTTGCGCGACCAAATCATGGAAGTGAAAAGCGGTGCTGGCATCGCGAAAATCGAGCCCAAACGAAGACCTATAAAATACTCGCGCCCCGGGCGCCGCCGTTCGCGCGTTTGAGCCGTAGCCACGTCGCTGTGCGACGTCTCATCAAGATTGAAACTGGACGGCCCGCAGGGCCGTGGCTACAAGCAATCTGCTTGAGGTACCAAAATGCCGAAAACGAAAGCAAAAGCACCGGCGAGAAGCGCAACAATCCACGCCGTGGTCGGCTCGGATGAAGCGGAGGTGAAGCGCGTTGCCGCGGAGCTGGCGGCGAAATTGACGCCGCAGGGCGCGGGCGATTTTGGGGTGGAAGTGATCGATGGCGCCGTGGAAAACGCCGATCAAGCCGTAGCGCGGATCAGATCGACAGTCGAAGCGTTGCAGACGCTGCCTTTCTTCGGCAGCACAAAAGTAGTCTGGTTGAAGAACGCGAATTTTTTTGGCGACAATCCGATCGGCCGCGCCGCGAGTGTTCAGTCAGCTCTCGAGGAATTGTCTGATTTTCTCGAGAGCGGTCTCGGACCTGAGCTCACATTCCTGGTCAGCGCGACAGAGGTGGACAAGCGCCGCTCATTTTATAAGTCGCTGATCAAACGAGCGGAGGTGCAGGTTTTTGATCGGCTCGATTCCGGCCGCAACGGCTGGGAGGAGGAAGCGACCGAAATCGTCCAGCGTCGGGCGAAAAAGCGAAAACTTCAATTCGACGAGGATGCGCTTGATTTGTTCGTCTTGCTCACCGGCGGCGACACGCGCCAAATCGAGAACGAGCTGGAAAAAATCGACATCTTTCTGGAAAAAGATCGCCTAGTTGATCTGGGTCTTGTCCGGGAAATCGTGCCCCTCTCTCGTTCAGGCGTCATCTTCGAGTTGAGCAACGCGCTGGCGATGCGCGACCTCGAACTCGCGCTTACACTTGTGCGGCGCCTACTGGATCAGGGCGAAAGTGCCATCGGCATCTTACTTGTCGCGATCGTTCCGACGATTCGAAATTTATTGCTGGCCAAAGATTTAATCGAACGTCATCGCCTCCCACGTCCGCGGTCGCCGTTTCAATTTATTTCGGCAATCAACCGTTTGCCGACTGACGCAACGGAGCATTTGCCGCGCAGGAAAGACGGCTCGATCAACGCATACGGGCTGGGAATTGCCGCCCAGCACGCGCATCACTTCGAGACCAAAGAATTAATTGACGCCATGCGGGCGTGCCTCGACGCGAATCTTCGGCTTGTCAGCACGCAGCTCGATCACGAGCTAGTTTTAACTGAGGTGGTGGTAAAATTACTGGGAGCAAGGAGGCGATTGACCTCAGTCGCCCATGGGGTGGTTCGGTGAATGGAGCAGCCGGGAGGCCGCGACATGGAAAGGCAACCTGAAAGGAGAGCGAGCGAATCAGCCGCCCCTACCATTAGAGTGTTCCACTTTCGACCTGTTTTCGCGCAATCGGCCCGATGTACGGAATCTCCCAGCGCACGTTCGTGAACGCCTTCACCATTGCTATGATCCACACTACGAGAAAGGCAATGTGAATCAGCGCTGCAATAATGGCCCAGAAAAATACCAAGATACCGCCAATTGCAGGAATCGAACCAAATACTGCGAATAAAATCTTGGAAATGACATCGAATATGATCCAAGCGACGCCGAAAATGATCGATTGCATGGCGTAAAAACGAACAAAGCTGTCGCGCTTTTCTAAAATGTAAAAGATGATGCCGCCGATCAGTGGGATACAGGCAATGGCCGCGGCCACGTTCGAAGGCAAGCCAGTGGACGGAGATTTCGTGCCTCCGGGTTCTGGACTTGGCGGTGGTGGTGGCGGTGGCTGGCTTTGGTCAATCGGATCGGGCATGGCCTACATACACAAATTTGGCGATGCTTTGTCAAGGAATCTTCCGCGAGGGTGCCCCGATTTTACCTTTTATATCTCGAGTGAGACCAGTATCGTGCGCGTCAGGCGTTCAATTTAATGCTCAGCGCTGGAGCCCGTAAACATACCCGCGTGATCTCGGTCGAAGTGCGAGCTGATCTGCATCGATATGATGCACTAATTGGCAGTGGCCTGCATAGGAATGCCGGCAACCTCATCGGGGAACGATTGCGCTATCAGCGCTGCGCAATCATCTCGGATTCAAATGTCGCGTCATTGCTGGACGACCGCGTGAAGAAAAGTTTAACTGCGGCCGGCCTGCACTCGGTGTTGATTACCGTCCCCGCCGGCGAGAAATCGAAGACGCTTGAACAAGCCGGCGCGATCTGCGATCGGATGATCGCGGCGGGCTTGGATCGACAGTCGTTCGTCGTTGGCTTGGGTGGCGGAGTGATCGGGGATATTTCTGGTTTCGTAGCGGCGATTTATCATCGCGGTATTCCGCATGTCCAAATCCCAACGACTTTACTGGCTATGGTGGACAGCTCCATCGGCGGAAAAACCGGCGTCAACGCGCGCGATGGGAAAAACTTGATCGGTGCAGTGCATCATCCGGCACTGGTGATTGATGATGTCGATGTTCTAAAAACACTGCCGCAGCGCGAATTCAATCAGGGCTTCGCTGAGATCATCAAGCATGCCGTCATCGCCAACAAAAAACTGTTCGATACGCTTCAAAAGTGGAAGGCAAGATTGCCGCGGCAACCGCTTGCCCTGCAACAGCTCATTGGTCGCAACATCGAGATTAAATCGAAGATCGTCGCAAAGGATGAGCGCGATCGCACCGGTGAACGCGCGATTCTTAATTTTGGACATACGGTTGGCCACGCGATTGAACGTGCTGGAGATTATCAGCAATTTCTCCACGGCGAAGCACTCAGCCTCGGGATCGTCGCAGCTTGCGCGATCTCGATTAAAAAAGCCGGTCTGGCGAATAAGGAGCGCGACGCAATTGTCAATCTCCTGCGGCGATTCGATTTGCCCAGCAAATTGCCGAAAAATTTCTCGCGCCAGAAAATTTTGGACGCACTGCCGCACGACAAAAAATTCGAGGGCGGAAAGGTTCGATTTGTCGTAGCGCCGCGGATCGGCTCCGCACACCTCGCGAAACACGTGACGCTCGACGATATTCGCGAAGCGATTGCACAACTGTAGCCGGAGTCAGTGACTCCGGCGGCCGGGATCAACGATCCCGGCTTCAACGTGCTTTGGAATAATACTCAACCAAGCCATTCACCACGCCGTCCGCGTATTCGCGAAAAATGCTTTTGCGCTCCGAGCCATTGACGCTGCGTGTTCCGTCGTAATCGCCGGCTTGGATTCGGGCGAACGCATCATGGCTGTTCATGACGTACGGCTCGCAATAGACGACTGGGCACCGATAGAGCCGCGTCGCCAAGAGATTGCGCGCGTAAACGTAACCGCTGCTCCCGATCTTGGTGGTGGTGTTCGCGTTCGGATACTGATACGGCGGCAATTTTGTTTCCGATGCCATCGCGGTCGCGATGGCATCGGCGAGCGGCAATTCTTCTTCGTAGGCGCGGCTCAAAAGACGGCGAACCATCTCGAAACGTTCGTCATCCAGTTCGAGCTCGTCTTGCAAATAGGAGCCATTCACCAACAAATGAAGATGATTTGCATCAACCAGCGTCGGGTTATTTGGATCGCCCCAGGGTTCGGCGTTGAAATGCAAACACAGCACAAGATCAGGATGCAGTTTCGTGTTCACCAGCACTGCCCGCCGACGGATCTCGCTGTAGCGATAAAATAAAATTTCGCTCTGCCAGCGAATAGTTTGCTCTTTAGCGGGATCATTTGGATCGAGAACGTCAGAGCGCGGCTGCGGCACCCCATTCTTAATCAGAATTTTCCGAGCGAGCTCCTTGAAATCGTCCGGCCGTTTCGGCGCAATTGGCTCGCTGCTATTACGGACAAAGGAAACCTTTGCGCCCAATCTTCGCAATTGCGGGGCCAGAATGCGCGCGACTTTCAAAGCCAGATCGCCTTCTTTTACAGGTCGGCTGTTCCCTACCTGGAACCAGCGCTCCTCCATCTTTGCCCATTTTCCACCGAGGTGACCCGGATCGAGCGCGACGCGCAAATCGGAAAGCGGCTTGTTCGGACTCGCGTGCGGCAAAGAGCTGGCGGATCGCCACAGTCGCGGCACCGGATTGCCGGACGTCTGATGCTCCGCGAACCGCAGCGTAAAAAAACTCTGCGCAGCTCGATTCACCAGAATGCGCGCCGTCTTCTCGTTTATTTCGATTAAATCGGCAGCGAGCCCGTGAGTGCAATAAACATCGTTGATCAAATGCGCAAACTCATCATGCGTGATTGTGTCCTGATATTTTTCCACGACGCTCCATTTCGGTCTGCTGCCGAGGACGCTGAGGTTGTCAGCGGCATGCAGAGTGGGGACAAAGAGGAACCAGCAAGGCGCGAAAAGGGTCAACTGCCTCCGCACTTTTTTGAAATGAAACATCGACGTTTGGAACCCCTTTAATACGATGGTCGCAGAATGCTAACGGTTCTTTTTCTCGGCGACGTTGTGGGGGAGCCGGGACGCACGGCCGTGATCGCACGGCTACCCCAGCTGAAAGAGAAATACGGTTTGGATTTCATTATCGTGAATGGCGAAAACGCAGCCGGTGGTCGAGGAATAACGGCGAAGATCACCATTGATCTTTTGCGGGCCGGCGTCTCAGTTATCACCACAGGAGACCATATTTGGGACCAAAGGGAGATCGTGCCGTTCCTGGACCTTGAGCCGCGCTTGCTGCGTCCGTTGAATTATCCCGATGGCGCGCCCGGGAGCGGATCAATCGTGCTGGACACGGCCAAAGCCAAAGTCGCCGTGATCAACGTCCAGGCCCGCACTTTTATGCAACCGATTTTAGAGAACCCGTTTCGCGCGGTGAAGGCAGCAGTGACGAAAATACGCGCGGAGACGGCGAATATCATCGTCGATGCGCATGGTGAGACAACCAGCGAGAAAATTGCCTTGGGCCGATTTCTCGATGGGAAGGTGTCCGCCGTCATTGGCACTCACACGCATGTTCAGACGGCTGACGAGCAAATCTTTCCCGGAGGCACCGCGTTTTTGTGTGATGCGGGCATGTGCGGTCCGGTGAATTCCATTCTGGGGCGAGCCATCGAACCGATCATGAACCGCTTCGTCTCGAATCTTCCGGCGTCATTTCCGGTAGCCGGCGGCGAGGTCCGCCTTCGCGGCGCATTAATCGCGATTGACGAAACGACTGGGCGGGCCCTGCGAATTACGCGACTAGATGAGCCCGGGCCGGTTGAATCCGCTGTTACCGAACCCGAGCCAAAAATCGACATCGAACAAGCGTCTTCACCGGAACAGACGTAAAGAGTGCTTGCGGCCAACTGTTTGCGGTATCAGTTTCGAATTGTCTAGGGAGATCAACGTCCAACAAAAATCATGAAAAAATATTTCGCTCTCAGCATGATCATCGCCCTAGCGGTTTGCACCTCGCAAGCCGCACAGGCACAAGGCAAAAAAGAAGGAAGCAAGGGACAAACTGCTAATGAAGCAAACAGATTCGCGCGAGAAGGCGCGGAAGCGTCCAAGAATCAAGACTGGGACAAAGCCGTGGATCTGCTTCGAAAAGCGACGAATCTCGACCGCAAATACGCGCCGGACCTCGCCGCAGTGTATCAAGGCCGAGGGTACGCATACGCAAAGAGCCAGCAGTATCAGGAAGCTATTCAGGATTTCAGCGAAGCGCTCAAAATCAAATCGAACGACCCGCGCATTTACGAGCAGCGCGCAGCCGTGGAGATGAAGATGTACGATTACGACAAGGCGCTGGCTGATTACTCCGAGATAATCAAGCTCAAGCCGAATGATGTGCGCTACCTGAACTATCGCGCCTATATCTACGAGACAAAGGACGACCTTCAAAACGCGATGGCGGATAATGAGAAAGTCTTGAAGATCGATCCGAATAACCAGGAGGCGAAAGGGCGGAAACAGCGCCTGGAGCAGAAGCAGGCTGAAAGGATGCCGTTAACCCCGCCACCAGGGGTGTCACCGGCCAGTTCTCCTAAAGGATCACCGCCGAGCAAGAAGAAACCTTCTCCAGGGTAGGATCTCCGGCCCGCTACGGCGCCGACATGAGGTCGCGTTCCACCTCTTCGCGATTAGCTGTGACTGGGTGAGCCGACCTCTTCGCCCTGATCAGATGTTTTCGGCGGCGCCGTGAATTTTCGTTTGCGGCGGTTAGCCGGTAATGGCGTCAGCGTCATGGTCAGGTTTCGCCCGGTAATTTTTGGTTCGGTTTCCACCTGTGACATGCCAGCGAGATCCTCGCGCAGCTTCTCCATCAAATGCAGCCCCAGTTCCTGGTGCGCCATTTCCCGGCCGCGAAATTGCAACTGCACACGAAGCTTGTTCCCGCGATCGAGGAACTCTTCGCCGTGACGCACCTTCGTCCGGTAATCATGCTCGTCGATGTTCACCCGGAACTTGAGTTCTTTCAGCTTCGCCCCTGTCGGCCGCCGGTCCCGCTCGTGTTTGGAAATATCGTAGCGGAATTTTCCGAGCGAGACGATTTTGCAAACCGGCGGATTCGCCATCGGCGCAACCTCGACGAGATCGAGGCCGAGGCTTTGAGCCTTGCGCAGGGCATCTGACAATTTCATGATGCCCAGCTGTTCACCGGTGGAACCTAAGATGACCCGGACTTCGCGGGCGCGAATTCGACCATTTACACGAAATTGGTGTTGCAGTTTAATTCAATCTCCTTACCGACGAGGCGGGAGTGCGCCGTCACGCCGTACTTTTCTTTGCTCGCAATTTCCGGATTCCACTGTCGCCAGTTTGACCGGAGCACTCTGGCGCCGCCGCAGCTGCGATTAACCGCGACGGCGGGCTCACGTTCATAATCGCAAGCCAAGGGCAAGTTGTAGGCAACATTTTTACGCTCGCAAGATGAATCTCGTGGCAGTCGAGATCACGGTGGCGGTTCGCCAAAATGCGCTTTATGCGCAGCATAAACCGCCGCGTCATCAAGCATTGACTCAATTGTCGCGGCAAGCGGCTCCAGCCTAACGACTCCTGAAAAGACGGCGCGATCGCCGATTTCGGTGTCGAATACGAAAGTGGGCCGCTGAGTAACACGGAGCGCGTGAAATTCAGCCGTCGATGTGCGAACGCGTTGTTCAATTTCGGGCGATTTCGCACGCTCGAGCAATTTCCCGGCATCGAGCCCGCCCGCTTCAGCGCCGACTTGAGTGGAAACGTTCCAGTCGCCGATTTTCTTGCCTTCGCGCAAAGCGGCATGCGCAAGTGCCAGGCGGACGCGATCGTCGGTAAAGCCAAAGTCCTTTGCCGCTTCGGCCGTGCAATTTGGCGCGAGCCATTCCGACAGACTGGGATCGTACCAATCGGTGTTGAGCATGAACGGCGAACGCATCATCATCCCGCTGCGTCGATAGAACCATCGTTCCTGTTCGCGCGAAGTTGGCAACCCGCTGCGATCCATCAGCGCGATCTTCCATTGGAACTCAACACGGCCTTCGTAGCACTTCTTCAGTTCCGCCCACGTCGGCTCGGACCAGAAACACCAGGATGAAACAACGTCGAGATAATCAGTGACAGTGATGCGCATGAGTTCTTTTGCTGATTCGTTCTTTTAACGTCGAACATTCAACATCCAAGGCAGAATGTTCAATCAAAAACGCGGAGAGATGACCGCTCGTCAGATTAATTGTCCCAGCGCTTTGCGCAAACGCATCGCAGCTCGAGGCGCGTAATCGAGCGCGTTATTGTTAAACACCACGTGCACTTCGTCCGCTTCGCGGGCGAGTTGCCTGCTGCGGCCTGCCACTTCATCAATCTCATCATCCTGATAATTGTAATTGAAACGCGCAGCTACGGTTTTTCCAGTGAGATAAGCTCGCGCGTTCCGCCCATGCAACCGGAGATACGCGAGAGCCGGGTCAGTGATTTCACTGAGACTAGAGGGTATGATTGTGAAGTGTTCCGCTGCTGGAGCATCAACGTTCACAAATGCTGCATTATGTTGGCGCAAGAAATCGATCGTCGATCTTAGCTGGTCGCCCGTAACCCAGTTGCGGTTTCGAAATTCGATGGCCAACCGATATTCGCGGAGCGACTCGATCAAATCGTCGAGCTCGTCCAGTTTATGCATGCGCGGTGAAAAGGCGGGCGAAAGCTGGAGCAGAAGCGCGCCGAGTTTTTTCGCCGAGCGCAAGATCGACATCGAGCGTAGAAAAAGGTTCAGCATCGCTTCCACTAGATCGCGTGTGCGCTCGACGTTGCCCTTTTGGTCCGTCGGCGTCTGGCGCCGCAGCTCTGGCGGCAACAATTTTGCCCGAGTGGAATGAAATGAAAATAACTGATGCAGTTTTACATCAAACGTGAATTCATCAGGCGTAGCGGCGCACCAACGCTGGGCCATTCGCAAATCCGGCACGGAATAAAAAGTGGAGTTCACTTCCACCATTTCGAAGTGTTGCGCGTACCAGCCCAACCGCTCGCCCGGACTCATCCCTCTCGGATACCAATGTTGGACAAAACCCGGATCAGACCAGCTGGCTGTCCCGACAAGAATTTTCCCGCGTTTCGATTGAGTCGAACTTTCCTCCGCCACGCGAAACAGGAACCTCGAGTCGTGTCGAAAGCAACCGCGCTTGACTCAAAGAGCGTGTGGCCCGTAGGCGGCGGGCGCGCCGCTGGGAAACTTGCCTCGCGACCGCGAGTGAGCGAAATATTTATGCCGATTTTTAGCGTTAAGTAATCCAGCGTAGCTCAGTGGTAGAGTCCCGAGTAAGTCGTGATTAACCGATTACCGACTTGCCGCGCGACCGGCGATGGGCAAGCTGTATGCGCCGATTATTCGAGCACTAGCAATCCAGCGTAGCTCAGTGGTAGAGCGGTCGGCTGTTAACCGATTGGTCGTAGGTTCGAATCCTACCGCTGGAGCCAAAATTTAAACTGCTTGAAGTAAGCAGTTTCTCCAGCTGGCAGGACCGGTTTATAGAGAAATGCCAGCAGATTTGCCAGCAGAACGGAAGGCGAAGCAACAATTGCACGAACTCTGCCGCAACTCTGCGACTACTCTCTAACGGAAAAAATTCGGCGCGTTCATTCTCCTCCACATGGAGAAAAACGTGCAACTCAAATACAGACTGTTCCGCCGGCGTAACGGCATTTTTTACTGGCAAGCGAACGATTCATCGAAGCAGGGGACGCTTCGCACAACTGACCGGCGCGAAGCCGAACGCCTGCTCAATGCGATGAACGAATCCCACCGGCAGCCGACCATCAATCTCTCGATCGCTCGTGCTTACCTCGCCGCCCACGATCCAAAAATGGCAGAGCGCACCTGGCAAGCAGTGATGGACGAAATGGCGACGCACGGAATTCCGACAACGCAACAACGGTGCGCGCGGGGATTTCGCAGCAAAGCGTACGATCCAATTCGTAGCAAACCGCTCGTCCAAACAACGGGCGCAGACTTGCTCGCTATCATCCACACAAACGGGAACTGCGTTGCTCACTACTTGCGGCGACTGCACAACTTGGCTCTCGATCTCGGTTGGCTCCCGTGGCCCATCCTCGCAAAACGAGCGTGGCCTAAAATCCGAAGTCAGAGCAAGAGAGCGATCACGGCCCAAGAACACGTAGCAATCATCGCTTCCGAACAGAACCGTGAACGTCGGGCGTTTTACGAGCTGCTCTACGAAACCGGAGCCTCGCAAACGGACGGAGCAAACCTCAGAGCAGACGACATCGATTGGAAGACTGGTGTCTTGGTTTACCGCCGCAAAAAACTCGGACCGTTCAGCGAACCGGCTCGCCTGACGATCGGGCGAAAATTGCGGGAACTCCTGCAATCGCTTCCGCACTTCGGCGATCTGTTTCCGACAATCAAGCGAACTTCTGCCAACCACCGCTCGGCAGAGTTTCGTCGGCGTTGTCGGGTTGCGGGCGTTCACGGCGTCAGCTTGCACTCCTATCGGCACGCGTGGGCACAACGGGCGAAAGCGTGCGGATATCCCCAAAGGTTTGCTCAGGAAGCATTGGGACACGGTAGCCGCGCCGTGCATGAAGCCTACGCTAGAGGAGCACTTGTGATTTGCCCCGCTCTCGAAGACTATGAAGCCGACGCGACGCAGAAAGTCATTCGATTTGCAGCGTTGCGCGCTTCGGCGATGTGCTAACACGTTGCCGGGAGATTTTCCGAACGCTGACGGTCGCTCGCCGCGACAGGCAGGTTAAGGCGATAAAATCGCACCGAGGACATGACCTGATCCGAAACTACATCGCTCGTGTCCGGCCGTTTCTCGGTTCTCGGAAAACCGATGCTTCGAAGACATCTTCATCAAAAGGCGCCAGTCACCTAATCTCCGAGCTCATTGCACCGAGCTTCAACCGGTAGCTCGCCGACCGCTGGCAATTCTTCGCTTGCCAATGCCGGGCCACCGCCCTGGTCGCATTTGAGAGCCATTCCCGATCTTCTGCTCTCGCTGTCACATCGATTGCCGCGAAATACTTGGGCGCGTTTTGCGCAGGCTTGCCCAATGGCAACAAGAGCTTCGCCGCAACTAGCGTAGCAATGTCATGATCATGAAGTCCGAGCAGAAGCGCCGTCTCTGAACTGTTAAGCCGAGCTGGAAGTCGCCTGCAGTTCAACAGTGCGAACTTATCTTGCGGACTTTGCGTATGTCTGATGGACAACGTATTTCCCATCGTGCGCGTACCGAAACGCATCGAAGCACCAAATCCGGAGCAACATTTGCACGCGAGAAGGCATGGGAATAATGCCAACCAAAGTAGCTCAACGGCCTTTGCCCACGGAAGGAACCGTGGGGTTTAGAGGAGAGACGCCCTACCCCGTAGCCATGCTACGGAAACCGACCTGTCGCTGAACGCCTGCCAAAAGCATGAGTGATCCCACACACATCGCAGTGCGCACGCAGCGTTTTCGCGATGCCGTTCGCGCATTCACGACACCGCCACTGAAGCGCTACGCAAAGCTGATGCCGCTAAAGGAAGGCATCGTTGAACTACGCGAAAAGGGCGCATCTCTGCGGCTGATTCGCGAATTACTCGCAACCGTCGATGTGTCGGTGAGCATCGACACGATCGCGCGTTTTCTCGTCGAAGTGAATGGCGCAAAAATGAAACCGCGTCCGGCGACACAATCCGGACGAAAACGCAACGCTGTCCGCGGTACAAACGCCGAACAAAAATGCGGTCTTCGCTGCGGTAAACGAACTGCCACCGGCATTACAACAAACAGTTTCGCCGCAGCAAACCGCAGCGTCATCTGGGCGTTCACGCATTCGCGGTCCGCGCATCGCAGACCCTGACAACCTCTGATTCAACGCACCTTCTTATGAACAAACAAATCAACCTCATCATCAACGGCAAAGGCGGCGTCGGAAAAGCTTCTTCGCCTCGAACTTCGTTCAGTATCTCAAAGATTGCGGCATCGCTCATTGCGCGATCGACAGCGACCACGAGAACGCCATTCTCAAGCGCTTCATCTCAGTGGCCACGCCCGATGTCGCAAAGACATTGAACTTTCTTCGTTCGAGCTTCGGCGTCGCGCGACTCCTCGCTTCGAAAGTTCAAAGACTTTGCTCCCCCTTTCCAGAGATGCAGCCATCGCGCGTTGTCTTCCCTTCGCCGCACCTCCGCAAGCTCCGCCGCACCCTTCATTCCGACAACGCGTGATCACTGCGGTGTGCACAGAATCGCTTACACGCTTGCAACTCGGCGCGTGAATCGCTTTCCCTATTCTATTGGCTCGGTGCGCGCTGTAAAGGTATTGCTCTCTTCGCTGCGCTCCACCTTGACACCTGCTCCCTCCGCCAGGAAGAGGTCGCTAAGATTTCACGCGAAGAAATTTGCCGCAGCCGAAAACGAGACAAACGGCTCGCCACGCACCAACCTGTTGCGACTGCTCAGCAAAGTGAGCCGTCTTGTTTATACTCCGAGACGAGCTTCTGGAACGCCGTTGGATTCGTGGGCTCGTTCTAGCACAACCTCTAGCACAACCACGTGTGCTCGGGCTCCATCGCGATAGGCCGAGGAGTTCACACGCGCCAGATTTCCAGTTGCCGTAACGCATGATTATCACTGCATCTCAAATCCAGCGCACTTCGTCCGGGTAAAACAGCCCAATCTGCCGTTATATGCTGAGTATCAGAAAGCGAATAGAGATCTGGTTATCTGCCCTGCGCGTTGTTAGAGAGTCGCTACAAATCGGCCAAAATGTTATGAGCGAAGGAGGACTTCCGCAGGGCAGCAGTGGTGAAAACACGGCTAGCCCAAGCGCCGATTTGTAAAGAGTCCACGTTGGTTTCGCCGAGCACTCGGTACTTATAGGGCAAACTCAAACGTCGGAAAGGGAGCGTCGATTTATTCGCCCACAGGTTCAATATGCTTACGGCGTGTTACAGTTATGGCATGAATAAGCATGCCCACGTTAGACATCCTAAAGAAGTCCTTCACGAGGCAAGAATCGTAGGCGCCGCGACAATAAGCTCCTGTATTATAACGACATTGTTTTAGAGTGGATCACCAACCACGTTCTCGCCTCAGTGATCCTTTTTGACATCGCCTTAATCGTGCCACTACTCACGCTCAAGGCGCCCGACTCGGTTAAAATCACTCTTGGTGTTATTTCCGGCAGCTGGATCCAGTGGTGGGCATTGCCGGCGCTACAACGCAGTCAAAACAAGACCCAAGCCCAAAATGAGGCCAAAGCGAACGTTGATCACGAGACACTTACTTACCTGGCCAAATTGCAGGATGAGCAGATGACCGAACTGAAAGGCATTTCCGAAATTCTTCGCAATCTAAAGAGTAAATAATGAAATATCTTGGGACCGCTCAAGCTGTGATCCTGTGGCTCGCATTTACGATAAAGCGGGGAACGTGATCGAGGCGCACGAGCACAAGGGCGATTTCAAAGCGTGGTGAGCGTGACGCGCGTGACGCCTCGATGAAACAGGCGTGAGCGATTCGTCAGTTTGGGATTTCGAGCGAAACAAACAAAGCCGCCAAAGGGTGTGAACGGACCGATGACATCACCATTTTCTCTATAAAAGGTTTGCAGAGGGGGTGTCATCTATGTTCAATCGGTTTCACAATGAAGTTGAAAATCTTATTCAGCGTAGTGGCGGCTGGAACTCTTGTGTTTAATAGCATGGCTCTGGCGGCCGGAACTAAGACCTATCAAGTGACCGGGCCCGTTCTGGAAATGAACGACAACATGATTGCGGTCCAGAAGGGAAAAGACCGCTGGGAAATCGCCCGCGATTCGAGCACGAAAGTGACCGGCGATCTTAAAGTCGGCGAAAAGGTAACGATCACTTGCACGAACTACTGACCGCGAGTTTGTTCGTTTGGTACAAGCTCAAACTACACGTTTCATGCTCCCGATATTTCTAGGGATTGCCATCATAGGAGGCTGCGTTGGCATCTTTTTTCTCCGGAAAAAACGAAGATCCCCGACTCATTCTACTCCACGTCCGCAGAGTCGAGCTTCCCGCCGGATTGCTCACATCGAAAAGCCCGAACAAAAGTGAGTGCGCTTACCGAGGAACCAAAGCCTCTGCGCACTGGTACTTTCAATAAGGAGAAAACCGGTGCGAAGCGGAACCAGCTCGAGCAGATCAAGAAGGCCACGACGATCACATAATCAGGGACGACGCATTAAGTCGCGGCGATTTCGTATTGGCAGACAAATCACGGCCGACCTCAAAGCTGTCGGTATTGCGTTTGCCGCTCGATCGCATCAACTGGGTAACCAGTTCCTTTCTCATCGGGACATTGGTACTAACAGCTTTCCGAATTGCACGAGTCGGTGGAGCGAAAGGTGAGCGCCGAAAAAGCAAAAAGCGCAGACGTGAAACGGCTCGAGCTGGACGAGAAGAAATTCCGCTACCTCGTGAACGGAGATGCAATGGCGACGGAGAAAACCGCGGAAGGTATTCGCAAGTTCCCGTCCGATATCGGCAAACGCGAGAAGTTCGTCGCACGCAAGATCAACTAAATGAAGGGACAACGTGGCTAAATGTTGCGGTTGATTGTAAAATCGCGGCAACTCAACCGACGTTCAGCCATGGCCAAGCAAACACGCAAGCATGACTTCGGTGGCAGTCGCCCGATTCCAAAGCGGGATATGCTGCGACCGAAAAGCGCTTCTCCGAAGCAACGCAAACAACTAGCTCACAACGCCCCTGTCCGACGGGCTGCGAGCAAATTTCGCGAATAACCCAGTCGGCTTTCGCTGCTTGCCATTTGCTTCCTCGCCAGCCGCGGCTGATCTTGATCTCGTTAGGTGATTCTCGCTTTTATGAGTCGGTATCAGTTCTTTCAGCACGTAAGCGCGATTGGTTGGATCGCGAGCGGTATCGTTGGGATTATCGCCTTTGTCTTCCGCAGCCGAACCGGCGCGTGGTACTCTCCTTCTGTTCGTATTTTCACAGTTTCATTTTTCTTCTTACTACCAGTAGCCATGTTTTCCGCACTTCTTTCGGAGCCACTGCACGAGCAGAGCCTGTACCGTGTGTGCCTATGGTTTAGTTTGATCTGCCTCTATCTACTTCTGGGTGCCATCGCTATTGGACGCAGTTCGTGGCGGCGGTCGGGTTTAGATGAGAAAGGGTCTTCAGCCAGCCGGACATGAACTCGTCGTCGTTGC
>JBKPQL010000057.1:0-26220 GCA_046734045.1 Verrucomicrobiota bacterium | reverse complement strand
TAACGATGGAGAAACTCATGCTGCACCAGACAGGTGAGCTGACCAAATTCGGGAATATATCGGCCTAGAAAATCGACCCGATGCATCATTCGCAGAATTCGCCCCACTTCTCCCTTCCGCGACAGGATTATTTTAAAGATCTCGCGCGGCCCCCGCGCATACTGATACGTGCGTGTGACATGATGGAGACTGCGACTCAGTAAATCTGCCAGATCTGGACTCAAGTCCAAGCCGTGCTCCTGCGCTAATCGAAACGCGTGCATTATCTGCTCGGGATCCTTGCGAAAAAGATCGCGTCGGGCAGGATGCAGTTGTTTGTGCTGAATAAAGAAGAAGTCGGTAATTGCAGTCTTGTCCGGGCGGATTAGCGGGAGAAAACTGAAAAGCGAACGTGTCTTGTTTGTAGAATATCCGCCGACAAATTGCGCAGTGATACGTTCGCTTACGCGAAAGATGTTTCGCGTGTGCTCGTAATAATCGCGCATGAGCGCTTCGCTGCGGAGCTGGCCGTTGCGAGGAGAATAATTGAGCCGTTTCGCGATCTGTTCCTGCAGATTAATGTGTAGAATATCGGTGGCGCGTCCGGTCGCATAATGCAAATCCGTGCGCAAGCGCAGGAGAAAATCATAAGCTCTCTCGATTCGTCGCTGATCGGTCTCGCTCAACCAATCTTTACCCACAAGCTGATTGGTGCTCAGCGCGCCCTCTTTGAAATACGTCATCCAGAGCAGATTTTGATAGTCGCGAAGCCCGCCACAGCCGCTCTTTACGTGCGGCTCCTGCATATAGACGCTTTCGCCGAATTTTTTGTGCCGCGCGACCTGATCTTGCATGCGCATTTCCACATATTCCCGCTCGCGCCCTTCCACGCATTTAGACCGGAACTGCTCGCGGAATTCTTCCGCCAGCTCCGCGTCACCGGCCAAAAAGCGCGCTTCCAGCATGGCCGTCTTTGTGAGCATATCATGATTGGCTTGTGCAATGGCTTCTTTGATCGACCGAGTGGAATGTCCAACTTTGAAACCGCTGTCCCAAAGCAGATAAAGGACCTGCTGCACCATCTCTTCGAGATGCGGGGAAATCTTTTTTGTGCCCTCGCCATGCAAAAGCATGACGTCGATGTCACTAAAAGGGTTGAGCTCGCCGCGGCCATAGCCGCCAAGCGCAATGAGTGCGAGCGGAGTGCCGTATGCTCCCTTGCGAGTAGCGGTGGCCGCCGCTCCGAACACGTATTGCAGCAACACATCGACCAGTTCCGCACGTCGCGCGCAGATCTCGCGGCCACCCCCTTCCGCTTGGTGTTTCAGGCGCAACCGATGTTCTTCAACTTTGAGAAATTTTTTGTAAAGCGGCAGGACCTCGGTGGGACGCGTGCCTCCTGTCGCAGCAAGCCGATTCGCCGCGTGCGCCAGAACTTGCTCAAGATGCCGGGACATTAAACTCTAGATTTTCGATTAGGTTACCCAATCGGAATCTAAAACTTAACGCTGAAAGTCAAAAAACGGCATTCGAAGCCGCGACCGAAAGCTGTTCATCAGATCTCGATGGCGTAGCGCTTCATCTTGTTATAAAGGGTAGGACGCTGGATGCCTAACAGTTCCGCCGCCTTCTTTTTGTTACCGTGGCATTCGGCCAGTGCTTGAAGAATTGTGTTTCGCTCAACGTCATCGAGACTCTGCACACCAGTTCGTCCGGCAGCTGCCGGAGCGCGTCCAGCTTGTTGGAGCGCCGTGGGCAACTGGATTTCGGCGGGCAACTCTTTCACACCGATGAGACCCTGCCGCGCCAGCACCACCGCGTATTCAATCGCGTTTTGCAGTTCTCGAACATTTCCCGGCCACGCGTAATCGAGCAATTTTTGGAATGCCTCTGGCGCGATGTCGGGTTCAGGCTTCCCGAGTTGCTGGGAAAACTGCCTGAGAAACTGAGCGATTAAAGGTAGAATGTCTTCGTTGCGCTCGCGAAGCGGAGGCACTTCGATCTGAAATGTGTTGAGCCGGTAATACAAGTCCGATCGCAGCCGGTTCTCCGCGAGCGCCTGCGCGATTGGCCGATTCGTGGAAGCAATCACACGCAAGTCTGCTTTTAAGATGTCCGTGCTGCCAAGATGCCGGTACTCATGCTCCTGCAACACACGCAAAAAACGCGTCTGTAGATCCGCTGGCATATCCGATATTTCATCGAGAAAAAGTGTACCGCCATCCGCCGCTGCAATCATTCCGGAAAAATCGTTTATCGCTCCGGTAAACGCTCCCTTCACATAACCAAAAAGTTCGCCTTCGATCATTGTTTGCGGAAACGCGGCACAATTCAGTTTCACCATTGGCTTTTCCGCGCGCCGGCTTCGGGCATGAATCATATTCGCGACAACCTCCTTGCCTACCCCGCTTTCACCGACGATGAGCACGTTCGCATCCGATGGCCCCATGGCATCGATCAATTCTTCGATCTCCCGCATCGGTTTGCTTTTGAAAATGGGCGTGGCCTGCGCCTCGGCGATTTCCAGACGCTTTTCGAGTTGCTGTGTTCTCGCACGAAGTTGCTCTGCCTCACGCAGAAGGAACTGCTTTTCCAACGCTTTCTCGATCAAACTAAGCAATTCTTCAGGCGCGTACGGTTTGCTGATGAAATGGTAAGCGCCGCGCTTGATCGACTCGATTGCGTTATGCAACGAATCGTGCGCTGTCAAAATAATGACCTGCATGCCCGGGAGTTCAGTTTTGATCCGGTCGAGGGTTTCCAATCCCTCTGCATCGGGCAAGTGGAGGTCGAGCAAAACGAGCGCAGGCGCTTTGGAGTTCAGCAATTTTAATCCCTGCGCAGCGGTAGCGGCCGTATCGACATGGTAACCGTGTCGCTGGAGAAGCGCCTCGAGCGTCATGAGAATCGGCCGCTCATCATCAATGATCAAGATGCGATGTCTCTCGGTTCTCACTTCAGGATTGGCGCTGTTCGTACTACGCATGACCTGGGGATTACAGTTGCCAAAAAAGACGAGAGCGAACCGGCGCTTCAAGCGCTTCCATGTGACCCACTTGAAACGGGCAGCGTTAACGTCGTAACGAGCTGGGAGGATTTTGGATCGTATTGAGCATGCATTTCGACACCGTTAGCTTCCACAATAGCCCGGACACGATTCAGGCCAAGGCCATAATGACCCGGGCGGACGTTCTGGAGCGGTTCGCGGCCCCAGTTTTCGGTCGATCCTTCAAATCGCGCTTTTGGCTCATGAAGCGCAAATACAAAGCGGTTTTTATCGATTTTAGCAGTCAGAACAAGTGCTCCTTCGCCGCGCTCGTGCTGGAAAGCGTTCTCAATAAGCTCAATAAATGCCTGCTGTAAAAGTGGGGGATCGACCTGCAACACCGCATTGCCCGGCTGAACCTTCCATATAATCTGATCGCTCTTATCTGGAAGCTCGCGGCCGATTCTTTTGCGCAGATCCTCGACAAAATCAGCCGCACGATACGAAATAGGATTGGCGTTCACATCGGCCAATCCCCTCGACAAGTTTTGTAAAATCGAGGTGAGGCCGGAAATCATTTCGCGCAAGCGTTTGATCTCACCCTTGAGCTCGGCATCCTTCGTCAACTCACCGATGTAGGTCGATTGCAGCTCGATCGCATTGAAATGGTTGCGCAGATCGTGGCTGAGTTGTCGGATAAAACGAACGGCATCGCTCCAAGGGACGTTGAGTGAATCACGTCGATTTTCAGAACCCGCGTCTGCCATTTTTGCACACGCTTTAAACCGCTACTTTTCCAGGGAAAATCTGTCGTCCACCCCGCTCTTCACCGGCCGTAATGCGAACGTGTGGATCATTGTGCGCTAGGTGCCTCAGCAAGTGAAAGACGTCTTCCGGATCGGCATCGATAGAGCGCACGATTTCTTCGGCGCTCTTCCCGTTTCCGGTTGATAGCCTGGCGCGCACTTGTTTTTGAAGTTGTAACAATTTGGTCGCCGCTTTTTTCCCGGCCTCAACGCCAGGCTGATCATAGGCATTGATATTGACCAGCGATCCGTAGAAGCCTACGGCGCGCTCATAAAGCGCGATCAACAACCCGATGTTGAACGCGTCTACTCTGGGAATGCTTAAAGTGATGGATTCGCGGCCGCTTTCATAGAGGGCGGCTCGCGTGCCGCGCAAAAATCCGTGAAGATAATCAGCGCTCGTAATTCCATCTTCGACTTCGACCGGCGGATTCTGCCGGTCCTTGTCAACCTCAATGAAAGTCACGAAGAAATTCAACACACCGTCGCGCAGCTGCTGAACATAAGCGTGTTGATCGGTCGAGCCTTTATTGCCATAGACCGCAATGCCCTGATGCACAACTTTTCCATCGAGGTCATTTTTCTTTCCGAGCGATTCCATGACCAGTTGTTGCAGATATTTGCTGAACAACGCCAACCGGTCCTTGTGTGGAAGGATCACCATGTCCTTTTCGCCTTTTCCGTCACCGGCGCAGTACCACATCAACGCTAAAAGCATCGCCGCGTTTTGGATCACATGAGGTTCGCGTGCCCGCTCGTCCATTGCCGCTGCACCCGCGAGAAAATTATCGATGTCGAAACCTTTCAGCGCCATTGGAAGAAGGCCGACTGCGCTCATCACTGACGTGCGCCCGCCGATCCAATCGTACATTGGGAATCGGGCGATCCATTTGTTTTTCTCGGCGTATTTATCGAGCTCACTCCCAATTCCAGTTACCGCTACGGCGTGCTTACCAAATTGAAGGCCCTTTGCCGCGAATTTCGCTTCCGCTTCGAGCATGCCATGGCGTGTCTCCTTTGTTCCTCCGGATTTGGAAACAACAATGACAAGCGTTTGCGAAAGGTGGTTCTCAATCTTGTCGAAAACGCGATCAAACCCATCCGAATCGGTATTGTCGAAAAAATAGATGTCCATCGGATCGTGTGATGATTCGAGCGCGTCCGCCACGAACTGCGGCCCGAGGGCTGAACCGCCAATGCCGATGAGCAAAATGTGCTCGAAGCGCTTTCCGTTTTCAGCCGCAATTTTTCCCGTGTGAACGTTCGCCGCAAAATTTTTGAAGCGCTTGATCGTTTCTTCGATCTCCACGCGGATCTCCGCGCTAGGCGCAAGCGTCGGATTCCGGAGCCAGTAATGACCGACCATGCGCTGCTCATCGGGATTGGCAATTGCTCCCGACTCCAATGCACACATCGCCGCAAATGCTTTTTCAACGCGCGGATGCATTTTCGCAAAAAAATCGTCCGGAAATTTCATCCGGCTGATGTCGATGGAAAAATCGAGATCGCCGTAGCACAAAAAATATTGCTGAAACCGCTGCCACAGTGATGAGCAAGACACGAATCCAGCTAATCGAATCAGCGGTGGCGGTCAATGGCGCGGAGCTGAATGGGTTGTTGCCAAACGAAGGCTACTCACGCGCGGATAAGTAAACTTGCGGCTGAAGACAGCCGCCCTCTACACCGCCTTGCGCGGCAGTTTCGCGAAGCGCCGTCTTTGCGTGAAAACAAGCGTCGCGCAGGCGAGCGCACCGGCCACCCATGTGCTCGCTCGGGAACGGGAACGCTATCAACAGTTAATTCAATATCGCTGCCTGCACTCTGGCCGCTGCCGTCATAATTAATCGTCAAAGTAACGCGGTCTTGGGTGAACATCGCTCCGTTGGCTAAACCGCTAAACGTTCCGGTGACCGCATCGCTGCCATCCTTTTCGGCGATGAACAAGTGCTCGCCAGCGGTAAGTCCGGAGACGGAATTGAGAACCAGGTTACTCCCAGTAATAGTCACAGTGCCCGTCACATTGACCTGATCGTCGCTCGTGCCAGCGACGGCCCCGTGTAGATCAACTGAAAAATTAGAGCCAGAAGCTAACGTTAGCGACCCGGTATTAAGAATAGCCGGGCTGCCGCTGCCGGTTGCACCGGGAGCGAGATTTGCTCCGCTGCTGGCCACGTTTACGCTGCCGCCAATCGTGCCGCTGCCACCAAGCGTTGTCCCGCTATTGCTAACCTGACCGCAGAGGGACTGGAAGTGCTTCCATTTACAAACAGTGCAGCGCCGTTCACCGTCGTCGCGCCGCTCGTTATTGCGATGCTGGCCTGGTCGCGCAGATCTTCGCGCGTGAGCGTTGCTTTTTCGGCAAGCTGTCTCCAGAATTCCAGCGCATCGGAATGATGTGTGCGTGAGAGAAAACGTGCGGCAGCGCGCAAAGCTTGCGGCTCGGCCGGGTATAACTGGTACGCGACGACTGCTTCGACGCGTGCGCGGTCCCATTTTTGCTTTTCCATTAGAGCGAACGCCTTTCTCGCATGCCGCGCCCTGGAAAGCTTTGATCGCATGAACCGTAGGGCGCGCCCCAAAAACAAAGAATAAAATGAACAGGAGCAGAATGAGCGCGCCGCCGGCAAACATGATGCGTTTCGGTTTTCACAGGCGCAGCTCTTCCTCGCTCAGTATGTCATCACTTCTGCGAAACATGGCGGGCGGAAGCAGGCGGATTATGACTGAGATGCGCTTAAGCAGCAACTGGAGCACTCTTGGGGACGCACTGAAGGAACATCATGAACTTGCCGTGATATCGAAATGCGAAGATTACCGATCTGTTGATCGACACATGTCACCTAGTCTGCAATTCCGTGCGGGGATTCGTAAATCCAGATAAAACGTGGCGCGCATTGCGAGCACCTTCTTAATTGCCTGCCTCGGGCTCTATCCCTGTGAACGCGGGGGCGTGCAGCAGTATCATACGTGAAATTTGCACATTGCCCGATGACAGGTTTCCGTTACCGCCATAACTTTCTCATATGACTATTCGCGATGACGCCAACGCAGGCATGCCGCATCTGTTTTCGACGCTGATCGCGTGCGGCTTCGCGGCGGTTATCTTAGCCGCTGGCGGAATCGTCGCCATTCATCTTGAACGCAGCACCCTTCCCTCGACTGCCTCCGAGTTATTTTTGCTTAAGAATCAAGGGGTAGCTTTTCAATGTGCGGCGGTTCACGCACGAGACGTATTGCCCGTTTATGGTAGCTCAGAACTGATAATCCCTCCAGTCCCGGAGAAGGCGAGTAGGTTTTTTCGCGCTGCACCAACAGGTTTCCAGGTTTCCCCAGTAGGCAGGCTAGGTGCGACCTCGCTGACCATTTTGCAAAAAGTCGGGGCTCTCGCTTCGGACTTGCATGGCAAAAAGGTCGCCATCTCGCTTTCCCCCGAATGGTTTTTGTCACCGGTCACGAGGTGGGACTGGTACAAAGGAAATTTTTCGCTGCTGGCAGCAAGCAAAATGGTGTTCGGTAGCACGCTCGATTTCGAGCTGAAGAGGGACATCGCTTCGCGTATGCTACAACTCCCAAGCACCTTCGAAAAAAGCGCACTGCTCGAATTCGCATTGAGACGGCTCGCATCTGGCCGACGGCTTGACCATATCGTTTTCTGCGTGCTCTGGCCGCTTGGGAAACTCCAGAATGCCATACTGGACCTACAGGATCACTTTGCCGCGCTAACTTATATTCTGCGTGAGACCAAGCCCGCTCCGCCGCGCCATCCAGAAACGCTCGACTGGCCAACACTCATCGCACAAACGGAACGCAAAATGGCCGATGAGAACAAAAACGAGGAAAAGGCGTTGGGCTTGGATCAGCCTTGGATTCCTCCTTGGGGCGAGAAGGGATTTCTGGCACGGTTAAATGCAGCGCCCGAATGGGTCGATTTCGAGTTGCTATTGCGAGCACTGACGACGATTCACGCTCGACCACTCCTACTGAGTATGCCCCTGGCCGGCCAGTGGTATGATCGAGGGGGTATTTCGCGGGTCGCCCGCGAAACTTATTACAAAAAGATGCGTACACTCGTGGAGCGATATCACTTTGCTCTAGCCGATTTTGAGAATCATGATGAGGATCCGGCTTTTCTTGACCGCCAGCAAAATCACCTTACCGGAAGGGGATGGCTGTTTTACGATCGTGTTCTTGATGACTTCTTTCACGGGCGTGTTCCACGAGCCTGACAAGACACATTTGCGCAAACAGCAACGTTGTAATACTGCGTTGTATTATTAATGATGACGGCCAATTTCCAGGACAAGGTATTGCAACTTCTGGCTTCCGTTGCCGAAACTGATGAGGTTTTCACTAACCTTGATCTGCCTCTTTACGATCGTCAGGTGCTCGACTCAATGAGGACGGTTGAACTAATGGTAATGATCGAGCAGGAATTCGGCATCAAGGTTTCTCCGGCAGAATTCGAACGTGAAAGTTGGAGAACGCCGCGTGAAATCATCGCTGACCTTCAGCGGCGGCTGCACGCGTGAGCTGCGTCGCGAAACATCCGATGTTACGGCGATTACTGCTCATTCTGTATTACTTTGCCGTTATCATTGGTCTCATAATCATGTATGGCCGTGGCGACTTTTCCACTCCGCCCTTTGTTTATCAGGGTTTCTGAATGAATTTGCTCGAGCGAATCGATCATTGGGGCGCAGTGTCCCCAGACGCAATCGCACATATTAGCAATGACAGGATCTTGACCTACGGCGAGCTGTGCCGACGCTCGGATGCTCTTGCTCTTTATCTGGCAGAGCGCTTCGGCGACGCGCGCGCACCGATCGCAGCGCTCGGGCATCGCGAACCAGAAATGCTCATCGCGTTCCTCGGGGCGGTGAAATCGGGCCGGCCTTATGTGCCGATTGACACGGCATTTCCGCAGCAGCGCGTCGACAAGATTCTGGCAATTTCGCGTGCAGCGTTGATCCTCACCCCGGCAGAGACTGCACAGGTGTCCGCGTCGGACGCGCCCTCACCCGCCAGCTGCGTGCAGCGCGACGACGCATTTTATATCCTTTTCACCAGCGGCAGCACGGGAGAACCGAAGGGTGTCGTCATCACTCTCGGTTGTTTGGAGCATTTCATTGCCTGGATGCTGGCGGAGCAAAAATTCGCCGAGCAGGGCGAGATATTTTTGAACCAGGCACCGTTCTCATTCGATCTCTCGGTCATGGATCTGTATTGTAGCCTTGCTACCGGAGGCACGCTCTTCAGCATCAGCCGCGATCTTGTGGCCAACCCGAAAATGCTTTATCGCGCGCTGGCCAATTCCAACGTGACCACGTGGGTTTCCACGCCGTCCTTTGCACAGATGTGCCTGGTCGAGGACAAATTTCGAGACGCCATGCTCCCGCGCCTCCGGCGTTTTCTCTTTTGCGGAGAAACGCTCGCGCCGCAGACCGCCGCGCGTCTGCTGGAGCGTTTTCCCAGCGCCGAAGTTTGGAACACTTATGGTCCGACCGAGACTACTGTCGCTACCACCTCCGTGCGCGTTGACAGTACGATTTTTGAGAAATATTCGCCCCTACCGGTGGGACGCGCGATGCCCGGGACCGAAGTTTTCGTTGTGGACGAAAAAGGCGAAGCTCTGCCGGCGAATAAACGGGGGGAAATCATCGTCGCAGGGCCGAATGTAAGTCCCGGCTATATTGGACGCCCCGATCTCACCGCCAACGTTTTTTTCCAACGCCGCGGTCAGCGTGCTTATCGGACGGGCGATTTAGGACGATTTCGTGACAATCTGCTTTTTTTTGAGGGGCGCATCGATGAGCAAATCAAGCTCTATGGCTATCGCATCGAGGTCGGTGATATCGAAGCAAACCTCCGGGCGCTGGCGCTTGTGCGGGACGCGGTCGTAATCCCGGTAATCAAAAACGGCGCAGTCCAGTCGCTGGCCGCCTTTGTGGCGCTCAGTACGCGGGGCGAGCAATCGCATTTCGAATTGTCGGACATGCTACGCAAGCAACTTGGTGAGCGGCTTCCAGCATACATGTTGCCGCGAAAATTTGTTTTTCTTGATGCGTTTCCCATGACAGCGAACGGGAAAGCCGACCGAGCGAGGCTGGCCCAGTCGCTGTGATTCCGTACGCTGATTTCACCTATTTTGGACTGCTGCTTTACGCGGTTGTTCCCACGCTGATTCTGGGTCTGTTTGGGCGCGCTGGCTGGCGCTGGGCGCTGTTTGTGACCGCGGTGATGCTGATCATACAGTATCACGGACTTTTGAATATCCGCCCCAATTTCGCGATGCGCGAGATTTGGATCGTCATCGGATTTGCGGCCTGGCAATGGGCGATTGTGCGCGGATTTGCGCGGCTTGGCGCGCCGGGCGGTTGGCTCTTTTATAGCGCAATCGCTGCAGGCCTCCTTCCGCTAGCAGTGACGAAACTACTCCCGGTCGTCTCACCGGGAACTCAGTTCGGGTTTCTCGGCATTTCTTACATTACGTTTCGCGCACTCGATGTTGTTTTTTGCCTCCGTGATAAAGTCATCGCTTTACCTGGCGCGCTCGATCTGTTGGTGTTCCTGTTCTTTTTCCCCACTATTTCCTCCGGTCCAATCGACCGGTATCGGCGTTTTGCCCGCGATTGGAAGAAGGCGCGAACACGCGCTGAATTCCTGGCTGATCTCGACGGCGCCGTGCACCGCATTTTTCGCGGCTTCTTTTACAAATTCATCCTGGCAGCGCTAATCAAGCAATACTGGCTCGACCGCGCGGCAAGCAGTGGCAGCTTCGTTGCGCTGCTCAGTTACATGTATGCTTATAGCTTCTATTTGTTTTTCGATTTTGCGGGCTACAGCGCTTTCGCCATTGCTCTGAGCTATCTCTTCGGCGTTCATACCCCAGAAAATTTTGATCGGCCGTTTCTCGCCAGAAACATCCGCGATTTTTGGAATCGCTGGCACATCACTCTTTCGTTTTGGTTCCGTGATCATGTTTATATGCGCTTTCTGTTTGCTGCCACGCGCGGACAGTGGTTTGCGAACAAACACATCGCCGCGATCATTGGATACTTTCTGGCGTTTGGGTTAATGGGCTTGTGGCATGGAATCGAGCCGCACTACATTGTTTACGGGTTTTACCAAGCGCTTCTGCTGTCAACGTTCCACGTTTTTTCCAACTGGGACAAAAAGCATCGCTATTGGCCGGATGGCCTGCTCTCTCGCGCGCTGGCGGTTTTTCTAACTTTCAACCTTGTTTGTTTCGGGCTGCTTATTTTTTCCGGACGCATTGGCGCTGCGCCGCTGCCGCATCATGCGAGCGAAGTTGAGCGGACCGACTGCAACCTGATTTCTGGCTGGGTTTGGGACAAGTACCAGCCAAATGTTCAGGTCAATGTCGATCTTTTGGATGGCGAACACTACTTGATGACGATCCCTGCCAATCGGTTCCGACAGGATCTCGCGGATGCAGGTTATGGAAACGGTCAGCACGCCTTTTGGACCGCAACGCCGCCACGGGTCAAAGACGGCCGCTCACACGAAATCCATCTTCGAATTGCTGGTACAAAACAAGAGCTGACCAATTCGCCCAGAACACTTGTCTGTCCCTAACGCAATTCTCTACACGAAATCGGAGGGGTCGTTATCGGTGATGGTTCCACTTTTGCCCAAACGCACTGCTAATTCCTGCGACAAGAGCGAGAAAAGTAGCGATGCACGAATGAAGCACACGCCCCCGGCTCAAGATTGGCAGCGTTTCGTCATTTGATCATTGGTCATTTTTACTTCATGTGCTCGATGACGTTGTCGCCAAACTCGCTGCATTTAACTTCCGTCGCGTCTTTCATTAAACGCGCGAAATCGTAGGTAACACGTTTGCTAGCGATTGCGCCGCTTAAACCCTTCAGAATCAAATCCGCGGCCTCCTTCCACCCCATGTAACGAAACATCATCTCGCCGGAAAGAATCACCGAGCCGGGATTCACCTTGTCCTGATTCGCATATTTCGGCGCGGTGCCGTGCGTCGCTTCGAAAACTGCATGCCCCGTTATGTAATTGATGTTTCCACCGGGCGCGATGCCGATCCCGCCTACCTGCGCAGCAAGCGCGTCGCTCAGGTAGTCACCATTCAGGTTCAGCGTCGCAATCACGTCGAAATCTTCGGGCCGCAAGAGTACCTGCTGAAGGGCATTGTCGGCAATGGCGTCCTTGATCACGATCCCGGCACCTGGCTTACCCATCGGGATTTTGCACCACGGGCCGCCGTTGATTTCTGCTGCACCAAAATATTGCTTCGCGATTTGGTAGCCCCAATCACGGAAGGCGCCTTCGGTGAATTTCATGATGTTGCCTTTGTGCACGAGCGTTACGCTCCTGCGCTGGTTTTTGATCGCATACGAAATCGCGCTGTGAATCAATCGGACGCTGCCAGCACGGCTAACCGGTTTGATACCGATGCCTACGCAAACCTCGTCCCCTTCTGGCGCGCCGACTTTTTTCCAGAACTCGGCCGCTTTTTTCCTAGTGCCAAATCGAATTTTATCAAATTGCTCGGGAAATTCGTTTCGCAGAAAATCGAGAAGCTTCTGCGCCTCCGGCGTCCCCGCCGCGTACTCGATCCCAGCGTAAATGTCTTCTGTGTTTTCGCGGAAGATTACCATGTCCACTTTCTCTGGATGTTTGAGGGGCGAGGGTACGCCGTTGAAGTACTGCACCGGCCTTAGGCAAACGAAGAGATCAAGAAGCTGCCGCAGCGCGACGTTAAGCGAGCGAATGCCGCCGCCGACCGGAGTGGTCAGTGGGCCTTTGATGCCGACCAAAAATTCACGGAATGCTTCCACGGTATCGTCGGGCAACCAGTTATCGAATTTGTCTTTCGCCGCCTGACCGGCAAAAACTTCAAACCAGGCGATGTTCTTCTTTCCGCGGAATGCTTTGGCTATGGCTGCGTCGAATACGCGAACACTCGCTGCCCAAATGTCCGGTCCGGTGCCGTCGCCCCGGATGAATGGAATGATCGGCTGGTCTGGAACCTGCAATTGTCCTTTGTCGATGGAAATTTTCTGGCCAGCTGGTGGCGTGGCGTTTTTGTAAGCCATAAGGCGTCAACTGTATCGGCAGACGTGACGGCTGCAATGACGTAGAGGCATTTGTGAGCGGTTCTTCGTCATTTCTGGCGTCTATTGTGATTTGCTCCGCAGCGGGTAAGTTCGCCCGGTGCAACGCTTCTGGAGTTTTACGTTGATAGAGGTCGTCTTAGCGATCTCCATACTGATGTTGCTGCTTTTACTGGCGGTGCCGAGTTTGCACGGCGTGTTCACTAACAGGCGGCTAAAAAGTTCTTTGGACGGGTTCAACAATCTCGTCCGCCAAGCCCAGGAGCGCAGTGTAAAGGAGCGACGCGCTTATCTCATTATCTGGCGTAAGGACAACGTCATGCTGCGCTCAGAGACTCTTGCAAAGGGTGAAAAGGTCCAGCCCGCCGCGCAATTTCAACTCGGTCGTGGTGAAGTCTTGAAACTGTTCTTGCCAGCAGCGCTGGCAAAGAAGTATCCGGCGGAATGGATTTTCTGGCCATCGGGAACATGCGAGCCGGCAACGGTTCAGTTCAACGGTCCCGCTGGGTCGTGGACGGCCAATTACTCGCCATTGGCAGTGCAACCGGAGCTTACCGATTATGCGGCGCGATAACGGGAGCGAAATTCAAAAATCGAAATTTGGAATTCGAAATTTCTGTCGCGCTTTTGCGCTTTACGAGGTTCTTCTTGGTGTGGCGATTTTCGCCGTCGGCGTGCTGGCGCTCGGGCGGTCAGCGGAAAATTGTCTGAGCGCAAGCACACTCAACGCAGAGGAAGAAGCTGTGCGTCAGATTTTAGGAAACCGTATGGCGGAAATCCAGGCCGCGCCTGGTTTTCCTGATCAAGCTAAGGAATTCAAGATCGACAGTGGTCATGGTGTCGTAACACTGATCCAGAAAAGCGCACCGGCTGGGTTGGTCGAACCGAATAATACACAGCTAGACGGGATCGATTTGGTGACCTTGACTGCTCAATGGGAACGGCGCGGCAGTAGGCAATCGAAACAGATTAACTTTTATGTTTATCGTCCCAGGTAATGGCAGACTTCAAATTCGAAATTCGAGCTCAAGCCAGAAATGCATTTTAGAAATCCGAAAGTCGAGCGGTTTCACACTCTTAGAGATTATACTGGCTATGGCGATTCTCGGCATGATGTCGCTGGCGATTTACCGCTTTGTGCAATCGAACCTGATCGCGGCCCAGGCCTCATCCCAGGAAAGGGCAGTGGAGGCGCCCTACGGCGGTTTGCGTGATTTATTAACTGAACAGTGGCAAAGCCTGCCCCCGGGCCGCGGCGCGCTCAGTGGAGAACCTTTCAAGCTGAATGATCGTCAACGCGACGAGATCCGATGGAAATGCAGCGCCGGACCGGGATTGCTTACGCGATACGCACCCGGCGAGTTCATAGTCTTTTTGCGATTGCGTCCTGAAAGCGAAAAGAGCGATCAGCTTGATCTCGGGCTTTTGCGCAAGCCGGCGGACGGTACCAGCGTCGGCCCCGAGTATGAAAGCTGGGTACCGGTGATAAAAAATGTGCGCAGCCTGCAAATTCGTTATTTCGAACCCCGCCTGAACACCTGGGTGGACCGATGGGCGGATTCAGCGCGGCTGCCGCGCCTGGTGAAGTTAACGATCGGCCGCCCCGATGGCCCTGTGCCGTGGGAAGCGATCATTCCCCTAGGCCGAACGCCGTATTGAAAGATGTCGATCATCGTGAATAAGCACCCTCCAAATCCAAAATCCGATCTCGCGGCTGCCGTCCGAAATTCGAAATTGCAAAGTGGCGCGGCGCTGATGCTGGCCCTCTGGGCGCTGTTTATGCTCAGCGCAATGGTCATCTCCTGGGCGCTCGATATTCAGTCGCATCTCACACTTTCCAGTAATGCGAACCGCGTGTTGAGCGCAGAAGCGATGGCGTGTTCGGGCGCGGACATTGCGTTGCATCCGAGCATAAATTCGGGCTCACCAAACTTGCATCGGCAGAAGGGAAGCGAAGGTTACGACGTCCACATTGCAGGTGAGGGAGGCCGTTTGAATCTGAACTGGCTGACTGCCGGTGAAGATCCAGCACGTGTGGATATTTTGCGAAGATATCTCGAGCGCAAAGGCGTCGATCTTAATGAGCGCGATGCGATGATCGATGCACTGTTAGATTGGGTGGAACCGAATGTCGGGCTGCATCGATTGAACGCCCCGCCGGAGACGGAGGATTATCGTCCGCCGCACGCGTCGCTGGGCTTGGTGGACGAACTCAAAGAAATCCATGGATGGCAAGAATTCACTTCGCGGCCGGGCTGGGATGATGACTTCACGGTCAACAGCACCGGCCCAATCGATCTTGCCTGGGCGTCACGCGATGTGTTGCGCGCGTTGCCCGGCGTGCGCGATGATTTGGTCGACCGCTTTCTGCAATTACGACAAGGTCCCGATGGCGTCGATGGAACCGCCGATGATTTCCCGTTCAACACTCTGAATGACGTGCAGACCGCACTGGGCTTTACAGCGGAACAATTTCAGCAGATCGCCGCCTTGGTGACATTTAAGGATCCCGTCTTCCGCATCACAAGCGTCGGCAAATCAGGGAACGTACAACGCTCGATGCAGGTGCTGGTGCGAAAGGCCGGCAATGTTCCTCAATTGATTAGTTGGAAGGAGATTTGACGATCGAGACCCAAGGCGCATCCGTTTTTATTATTCCGACCGCGCACGGCTGGAATCTCCTGCGTTCAGCAGAGCGCAATGGCTCCTGGAATGTGCGTAAGCTGGAGTCGTTGGAGGAGGCCGTGCCGCTCCTCACGCCCGCCGACGATCTCGTTCTCGGTCTCCCTCTCACTGCTGTGTTGGCCCAACGATTTCATTTGCCGACTGGTGATCCCGCAGAGTTTCAGGAAATGATTCGAATTCAAGTTGAGAAAGCGTTGCCCTTTTCGCCCGACGAAGTGACCACCGATTTCGAAGTGATCGAGCAAAACGAAAGCGGGAGTGTTGTTTCCGCTGTTGCAGTCAGAAACGATCAGCTTGCCGAGATCGCTGAGCCGTTGTTGAAGCGCGGTTATATCCCGCGGCAAGTAACTGTCTATGCGGCTCAACGGGCTAGCACGTACGCGCCGCAGGGAAACGCTCTGCTGATTTACCCGGAGGGGGAAAACCTTGTCTATGCCGTAACTGAGAATGGGAAACTAAGCCTTGCTCGAACCATGGAAAGCGAGAATGGCGAACAGTTACAACTGGAATTGCCGCAGTTGAGGTTGAGCGCCGAATTGCAAGGCATCAGCGCTTCATTCCCGAACGTACTGCTGGACGAGAAATGCCACGGGCTGCGCGATACTGTGCAGGGAATCCTGGCCAGTCCGGCCGAAATCGTGGGCATCGAGTTGCCGCCGGCTCCGGTCAAATTAAACCTTCTTCCCGAAAGCTGGCGCCGCCGTCGATTGCAATTGGCTCGTGAGCTGGAATGGCGTAAACGACTCATCTGGGCAGGGAGTACTTACGCCGGGCTGGTCTTTATCTTGCTCGTGTATCTTGGCTTTATGCGCATCGGACTTGGGAGAATCGAGCGACAGATTGCACGTGATGCGCCGAAAACGGAGTTTGTCCGCGCCACAGAAGCCAACTGGAAGGCGCTGGCGCCCGCCATCGATTCGCGTTATTACCCAGTCGAAATCCTGCTGCATCTTTTCGAAAGTCTACCGTCTGCCGATGTCCGCATCACTGCGTTCAATCAATCTGCGCGGCAGATTTCAGTCGATGGGGAAGCCAACACAGCGGCGCTCGCTTATCAATTCATTGAGAACGTTAAGAAAAAACCGGAGCTGCACGTGTTTGAATTCGACATGGCTGCGCCACGCATCCTGCCGAACGATCACGCGCAGTTTCGAGTGGAGGGAAAGCCACGATGATGATGTCGGCCTGGTACGAGCGAATGAATCCGCGCGAACGCGTACTCTCGTGGGTCGTCGCCGGCACGATGTTTGTGCTGGTGAATCTTTTCATCTTGAGCTGGCTCTTTGGCGCTCTGGGTCGCGCACGGGCGGAGCTGGCCGCACGCAAAGGGGTTCTTGCCGAGCAGGCTGTCTATATAAAGGAACGTGACCTCTGGATGAAACGCGCCCAATGGATTCGGGAACATCAGCCAACGCTTAAGAATCCCGCCGAGGCCTCCCTTCTCCTCGACCAGTTGAAACAAGTGGCCGGCAAGTACAACGTTTTAATTGAAAATCCCGCGATCGGCGCGGGTGAAACAACTCCTTATCACCGGACGGTCTTTGCCTCAATTGAAACGAAAAGCCAATGGCCGCGCCTCGTTCACTTTCTCTACGATGTGCAGCAACCTGACGCTTTTGTCGTATTCGAGAATGTCAATCTCGCCATCGACAGCAGCGATCCCACCATGATGCGCGGCAAGTTTAAGATCGCCCGCTGGTTTGCGCCGGCACAGCCAAGGTAGTTATTATGAAACCTCTCCTCGTAATTCTATCTCTCTTCATGCTATTGGGCGCCGCCTTCATTCACGCCGACGACGTTCTTCCACCGCGGTTCAATTTCGATCGCTATTCAACAATGCTGGAGAAGTCCCCGTTTGCGGTTGCCACGGCGGTTGCTTTGCCTGCGGCGACGCCCGATTTTGCCAAGGATCTCTACGTTGCGAATGCGGCGCATTCGCCGGAGGGCGACCTAGTGACGATCGCGTCGAGTTCGGATCACAATTTCAAGAAATATCTCACCACAAAAGAGCCGGTGGATGGCTACAGCATCGCCGGCATCGAATGGTCGGACCGCGTGGGTGACACCAAGGTAACAATTACCAAGGATGGGCAATTTGCGACCATTACTTTCAACCAGGCACTAATGTCGCAGGCGCCATCATCCGTGCCGACCGAGCCGAATGCAATGCCGAATGAGCCGGGCGTTCCCGCTTCGCCGCCAGCCGTCGCCATGCCGGTCTTGCCCGTGCCTACTCCGTTTGTGCCTCCTGTCGCAAGCCAGCGGACGCCTTCCCCTCATGTGCGTGGCGTCATCCAGCGTAATCCAAGGTCGCCATTGAGGAAGCCCAAACCGGTTCTTAGGACGCCGGGTGCGCAACAGTAAAGGGCTGTTGCATTCCTCTAACTGTCTTAGGGGTCAGCTGCGATGGAACCGGTCAACCGCCGCCCCAATCGTCATCTGCCGTGTCTGCTTTTCGATCGGGCCCCGGGGAAAAGAGATCGTAACTGTCGGGATTTTTCTGGCCGGGACATCGGTAAATGTAATCGCTGCCCCAAGGATCTTTTGGCAGTTCCCTGAATAACTGATACCAGCGCATAGGCCGCGGGTCGTTCTGTGGCTGGGTCACCAGTGCCTGCAAACCTTGCTCCGTCGTCGGATAGAACCCGTTCATGCTTTCATAAAGTTGCATCTGCGTCTTGATCGCTTGGACATCGGCTTGCACACGCATGGCTTTGGCTATGCCGGTTGTATTGCCCAGTTTTGAAATCGCCACGCCCAAAATGATCACGATGATGCTGACCACGAGCATGATCTCGAGCAGCGTAAAACCCTGTTGTTTCGTTTTCATTCTCATCTTTAGTGACGAGCAACCTCTTCCGGTTCGCGGCTACGCTACCTCAAACCCGGAGAATTGCTAGTGGCGGGTCTGCAGAAGATAATCCGACTTGTCCCAGAGATACTTTAATTGAATCTGCGTGGCGCGGACCGCGGAAGCGCCGCTGCCAGTACCGTTTACAACGAGTAGATCGTTCGTTCCAACTTTCAGAGTAGTGATCGGCACAATTTTCTGCGCGCGCAGCCACCCGGTGTATTGGAAATGCATTTGCCTGACTAACTGTTGCATCTCGCCGCGGTAGCCCGGGTCAGCAAGGTCTGGCAGGGTGAGCGAAGCCGGCCCGATGTCCTGGCCGTTGAGGTAAATCTCAGGCGGCGAATCAATGCGCGGATTTACAACGTCGAAGGTGAGTAATGCGGCCAGAGGTTGTGCTTCAATCGAGAATTGAAATGCAGCACCTTGCTGGATCTGCGACCCGATTCGGATCGTTTCCGCTGCAAGTGTTGCCGTTACGGCCCCGAATTGCTCCACGTCATCAGCCGGCGCATGCAGTTGCGGCATCGACGAGAACGGCTCCGGAATCATCTCGCGATGCTCAGCGTTCACGGGATGAACCACCGCGCTGCTTGTCATCCAGTCGAGATACGCCGCCCGCACAGTTTTGCCGTCTCCGGGCACTTCGATATCGATCGATGAGGCGCCGGTCATGGGGATGATGACGGAATCGGAGCTTGGCAAATCAACTCCCGAGCCCAACGGGCGGGAGCGCAGCACGTGGGTACCGGATTCGTCCCAGGCAATTAATTCCGGCCGCTGATCGGGCTTATCATCGAAGAACAAACGAAACAGAAGAACTTGATGGTCAGGGCTCGGCCTCGTTACGCGAATGCGAAATACACTTTTCGACAATGTGTTGGTTGCGGCTTGCGCCGGTAACAGAGTGACGGCTTCAATCCAAGGCGGTGCACTCTGGGTCGTCGAATTTCCGGGCACGTTTTGCCGAAGATCGATCCAGGCGCTTTGCGGGACAAGCTGCCCCGACGTATTGACTGGGGAAAGCAAGGCATCGCTGAGAGCCTCCTGTGCAGAAGCGCGACAAACGGCGCTAAGGAATAACGCGAGGGCAACACGTTGAAACATGTAAGCAGGCGGCGAGGCTATTGAAGCACCACCGGCAATGCAAGCAATTTTTAGTGCGGACGAAATTGCAAGCTATGTGTCATCTCGAATACGGCCGAGAGAATGCTGAAGACAACGAGGCCAACCAACACCGCAATTACCACGACAATCACTGGCGGGATCAATTGCGAGATCACAGCTACGCTGCGATCCAGTTCACGTTCATAAACGTCGGCAATTGCCTGCACGGTCTCGGCGAAATGTCCGGTCTGTTCTCCTACCGACATCATGTCCGTGAACAAATCTGGAAAAACCTTTTGCGCCTGCAGAGCCACGGAAAGCGTTGCACCGTCGATGACTGCCCTGCGTACTTCGCGCAATTTTGATTCGAGAAATTTGTTCCCTGCAATTTCGGTTACCAAATCAAGCGAGCGCAGCAGCGGAATTCCATTCTCCATCAAAGTTCCCAGTGTGCGCGAGAACTGGGCATAATAACGGTGCCGGATCACCCGCCCATAACCCGGGATAAGTAGCCGGAAGCGGTCCCATGCAATCCGCCCCTCGTTCGTGCGGACAAACGCGCGAAAACCAATGACGGCGCCGACCGCAAGAAGTGCACCGACCCACCAGTAACTCGTGATCGCGTGGTGAACGTGGAGTAGGATTCGGGTAGGCAATGGAAGCGCGCCGCCAGTTTGCGCCATGAAACCGGTCAGCTGTGGCACCATGAACGTGATGAAAATTGTAACCAAGACGGCGCCCGCGAGCGTGAGAAACGCGGGGTAGATCAGGGCTTGCTGCACCCGGTCTCGCAAGTCCTTCGCCTGCGTCAGATGTTTGACCAGTCGTAATAGAATTTGCGGGAGCGCGCCGCTTACCTCACCAGCAGCTACCAGATTTACGTAGAGCGGAGGAAAAATTCGCGGCAGCTCACTTAACGCCTGCGAGAAGCTTCGGCCGTCGATCAGTGCCTGGTGCAACGTGTGCGTCATTTGCCGGACACGCGGCTGTTTCAAGCGTTTTTCCAGGATTGACAGTCCTTCGTCCAGCGTCATCCCGGCCTGCAGCAAATGCGCCAACTGCTCGGTAAAAACGAGCAGCTGGCCGTGTGGAATTTTTAAATTTTGTGTAGGGGCTACTGCTACTGCGCCATCTCGTCCAACTGCTGTGGGCGCTGCAGCGACTAATTCAATCCGGATTGGAATGCACCGCTGCGCTTCGATCTGGTGAATCGCAACACCGCGATCTGGGCAATCCAAAATCCCCTCGACTAGACCGCCTTGTGCGTTGCGCGCGCGATAAGCAAACTGTGGCATCGGCCTCTGCACATTAGTGCAAAATCGAAAATGCAAAATGCGAAATTTGCAATGAGGACTTCCCAACATTTGGCTTTAGAATCATCAGTCAGCCGGGCTTCGTCTCCTTTGTCATATGTAGTGGGCTTGGGCACGTTGGCCACAACAGATAGAAAATTTTGGCGAAAATTTAGCTTGCTATGCCGGAATCATTCATGTACACGCGAACGCCATGAAATGTGCAGCAGTGTTCCTTTTCATTTCCATGATGCTCGTATCATCGGATGTGTTCGGCGTTTTGCGTCCGCTCTTCCCAACCAAGGCGACGCCGCCGTTTCGCGGCGAGATCATCGCAGCAGGAGATGAAATGATTCAACACTCCTCCAGAACCGCGCCAGCCAGAGTGCCAAAGTAACGGTGATCTGTTGCGGCGTGAACGCAGGCTAAGCTGCCTGTGGTATAAGACCTGCCTCGTCTCAACCTCAGGCCCCAGTCAGAGTAATTGCGCTCGGCGCAAAATATTTTTGCGGCTCCGTGACGGGCGGAACAAAGCGTGGTGAAAGTCGCGGCGCAATCGCCAATCGAAAACTGAAAGTCTTAAAATTAGTATGAGGCGGGGGCGGGAATCGAACCCGCGAATAGCGGTTTTGCAGACCGCGACCTTACCACTTGGCTACCCCGCCGGCTTTGTGAAGATGAAAACTATCCTGGTTTGCAGAGCGAGTGTCAATGTGCCGTCGTAACTCGAGGACGGTAAAAGATGAACATCTTAGCGATTTAACAAGTTAACGATTATGTTAAGTGTAATGACTTCTCGTTCTTCGCAACTCTTCGCGGCAGCACAAAAGCACATTCCCGCCGGCGTGAACTCGCCAGTGCGGGCGTTGCGAAACGTTGGCGGTGAGCCGTTTTTCGTTGCACGCGCTGAAGGCGCGAAGATTTGGGATGTCGATGGAAATGAATACATCGATTACGTCGACAGCTGGGGGCCGGCGATTCTCGGTCATGCGCCGAAGGTCGTTGTCGACGCGGTCCGCGAAGTAGCACTGCGCGGATTAAGCTTCGGAATACCAAATCCGTTAGAGGTCGAAATGGCGCAGTTGATCTGCGCCTGGATGCCATCCATCGAAAAGGTGCGCATGGTCAACAGCGGCACGGAGGCGACCATGTCGTGCATTCGGCTCGCGCGCGGATTCACTGGGCGCAACAAAATCATCAAGTTCGACGGCTGTTATCACGGACACGCGGATGCGTTACTTGTGAAAGCGGGCAGTGGCGCATTGACTCATGGACGCCCCGATAGCGCCGGAGTGCCGCAAGCTTTTGTCGATCTTACAGTTTCATTGCCTTTCAACGACGTCGATCTTTTGCGCAAAGCGTTTCGCGAAAACAAAAACCAAATTGCAGCGGTGATTCTTGAGCCAATACCGGCAAACGCGGGCCTTTATTTTCCGCAGAAAGATTTTTTGCCTATCTTGCGCGACGAATGCAACAGACACGGCGCGCTGTTAATCTTCGACGAAGTGATCACTGGATTTCGTGTTGCGCGCGGCGGCGCGCAGGAGACCTACGGCGTTAACCCTGATTTAACGGCGCTGGGGAAAGTGATCGGCGGCGGTCTTCCCGTCGGTGCATTTGGCGGACGCGCAGAAATTATGAACCAGCTTTCCCCGGATGGTCCCGTCTATCAGGCCGGTACTTTGTCAGGGAATCCGCTCGCGATGGCGGCTGGTCTCGCGCAATTGCGTGAACTGGAGCGGATCAATGGATGGAAATTGCTCGAGGAACTCGGCGAACAATTTGAAAAGATGGCGCGTGACGCGATTGCGAAGGCAGGGATCGACATCACATTTCACCGGATCGGGTCGATGTTTTGCATTTTCTTTGCTGGTGGCCCCATTATCGATCTCGCCGGTGCGCAGCGAAGCGATTTGAAAATGTTTACCAAATTTTTCCATGCTTGTTTAGAGCAAGGTGTTTATTTCGCTCCGTCGCAGTTTGAGACCGGCTTTATCTCAACGGCGCATACGTCTAAAGATATCGAGCGAACGGCCGCCATTGTTCGCGAAGTACTGGAAAACTGCAGGTAGGGACGATTGACCTCAATCACCCGGGCGGTTCACGCTAACCGCCTCTATCAAATTTGCGTCGTCACTGCGAATGGACTAGGACATGCCGCTGTGAGCGCAAACTCGCGAATTCGCGCGGTCGCGAAATTCTTTTTTGAAGGAGACGAAAAGTTCTTTGTCAAAGGAGTTACCTACGGACCGTTCAAGCCGGATGCCGAGGGAAATTATCTCGGACGGCCAGAGCAAGTGGATATCGATCTAGCGCTCATTGGCCAGGCCGGACTGAACCTCGTCCGGATTTATCATGCGCCGCCTCGCTGGTTTCTAGATCGTTGCGCCGCTGCAGGAATTCGCGTGTTGATAACGCTACCTTGGGAAAAGCACATCGAGTTTCTGCGGGAACGATCGACGCGCAAAGGCATTGTCGAAGCTGTCCAAGCTGCCGTGAACGCCCATGCGGGGCATCGGGCAATCTTCGGTTATCTCGTTGGCAACGAAATTTCAAGCACGATGGTGCGCTGGCTCGGCGCTCGTCGTGTCGTTGAATTCGTGGAGGAATTGATTCGAATTGGCCGGGAGATCGATCCAGACGTCCTCTTTTCTTACGCCACATATCCGCCCACCGAGTATTTCCTACCTGAGAATGTCGATTTTTGTTGCTTCAACGTCTACCTGCACCATCAACGCGATTTCGAGAGGTACCTGTCGCGTCTGCAAAATTTGACCGGTGAGCGCCCGCTCATCTTGGGTGAATTCGGCATGGACACCATCCGCCATTCGCAAGATGAACAAGCCGAAATGCTCAGTTGGCATGTTGATAGCGTTGTCAAATGCGGCCTTGCCGGAACAGTTTTCTTTACGTGGACGGATGAATGGTTTACCGGCAGACAGGAAATTACGGATTGGGCATTTGGGATTGTCACGCGCGAACGGGAACCGAAGAAAGCCTTCTATGTGCTTCGCGAAAAACTTGGTCAGGAAAATTCCGCCTTGCCACATCGTCCCTTGTCGCATGTGCCATTTGTCTCAGTAATTGTTTGTTCCTACAATGGCGGCCGAACGCTCGCAGCCTGTTTGAATTCCTTAGGGAAACTGAATTACCCGGATTATGAAGTGATTCTGGTCGATGACGGATCGATCGATGACACATCCTACATCGCCGCGCAGTTTCCGAGCGTCCGCTATATCCGTCAAAGCAATCATGGCCTGAGCCACGCGCGCAACACCGGCGCAGCTGCGGCGAAAGGCGAAGTGCTCGCCTACACCGACTCCGACTGCATGGCAGATGTCGATTGGCTTTACTATTTAATTGGCACGCTGGTGAGCGGCGAGTACGCGGGAGTCGGCGGACCTAACGTGACGCCGCCTGCCCAAAATTGGATCCAAGCCTGCGTCGCCGCCGCGCCCGGCGGGCCGAGCCACGTTCTGCTCACCGATACAATCGCTGAGCACATTCCGGGATGTAACATGGCGTTTTATCGGTGGGCGTTTGAAAATATTGGCGGGTTCGATCCCGAATACCGCAAAGCTGGCGACGATGTCGATTTTTGCTGGCGACTCCAACAAGCTGGCTGCGTAATCGCTTTCAGTCCAACTGCGATCGTCTGGCATTACCGGCGCTTTACGCTGGGGGCCTTTTTAAAACAGCAAGACGGCTATGGCGAAGCCGAATCGTTGCTGCGGTTCAAACACTTGATCTTTTTCGGTCCGACGGGCACTGCAAAATGGCGGGGCCAGATCTACGGGACGCCGCGCTTTAGCTGGTTCATTGACCGACCAGTAATCTATCACGGAATTTTCGGCGACGGATTTTTCCAATCGATTTATCCCAGGCCGCAATCGGAAATCGCGGCCTATCTCAGCAGCATCGAATGGTTCGCGTTAACGATTTTCCTCTTCGGTCTTGGAATTTTCCTGCCCGCCCTGCGCATTGTTCCCTACCTGATGCTTGGCGGCACTTTTTGCGTTGCCCTTTCCTACATGGTGCGGGCGCCGATCGAGCAGAAATTCGATACCGTACATGCCCGGCTACTTGTGATGCTGCTTGCTTTCGTCCAGCCGCTTGTCCGAGGCTGGTCGCGGTATTTCACCTGGCTGCATTTCAAACGGACACCGCGGAGTGTCATTCAAGCACGCGAACATTTGCCAAATGGGAACCCCATTCTCGTTGCTTTAAGCCGCCGGGCTTTTTGGAGCGAAGAGGGGAGGGACCGCTACTATTTCCTTGGCGCCCTTTTCCAGTTGCTTGAAGAAGAAGGCTGGCGCTATTCCACTGACACTGGGTGGAATGAGTGGGACATTCAAATTTACGGAAATTTCTGGTGGAGCGTGACACTTCACACTGTGACCGAATACCACGGTGGCGGAAAGTGCTTAACACGCGTGCGGCTTTGCGACCGGTTGGTAACTACGACCGTGATTTTCAATCTCATTGCTTTAGCCCTATTGGTCTATCGGCAGGTCAATCTTTCCCATGTCGATCTCTGGTTTATCATTCCCTATGGGCTTTTCCTGGTTTTTCTTGCAACACGCGCGCGCGCGTTGAAATCAAGGGTCGTAGAGCTTGTCGATCTTGCAGCGCTACGCGCAGGCCTGCAGCGGATCCCGGGCAAAGCCAAAATGGCCACACCCGCACCGGCTCCGCAAGTTCAGATCCCAGCGAAATCGATTGATCCTGCGGCGCCGCATCTGCCATGAAGCGCATCATGGCGTCCGCGGCACCCCGCCTTAGAATTTCAAAACGGTCTTCCCGAATCCGCGCTCGATTCGGCCAATTTCTTGCGCGCGCAAGATGGACATTGCGCGTTGTGCATCCGCCTGCGCGACAATCGCCACCATTCCGATCCCCATGTTGAAAACCTGATACATCTCGTGAGGATCAATGTTTCCGCTTTGTTGCAAGATTTGGAAGATGTGCGGGACGCGCCAGCTTTTGGTTTCAATCACTGCATGGCAATTCCCGGGCAGAACGCGCGGGAGATTGTCGATCAAACCACCACCGGTGATGTGAGCGAGACCTTTGATCATCCCGCTCAAAGCTTTTGCCAGAATCAGCTGATAATTTTTGTGCACCCTCAACAATTCTTTGCCGACGGTGCTTGCCGATCCGGGAAGAGGCGAACTCGGTTTCAACTCCATTTTCTCAAACAAAATTTTGCGCGCCAGCGAATAGCCATTCGTGTGAAGACCGTTTGACGCGAGACCGAGAATGACGTCGCCTCGCTGGATTTTACTCCCATCGATGATTTTCGATCGGTCGACTACGCCGACGATGCAACCCACAAGATCATATTCGCCTTTACGATACATTCCCGGCATTTGTGCGGTTTCCCCTCCAATCAACGCGCAACCGGCCAATCGAC
>JBKPQL010000056.1:0-37028 GCA_046734045.1 Verrucomicrobiota bacterium | reverse complement strand
GTCGCACGATTCAGTGAGCGCCTGGACAAAATTCAGGGCGCCGCGATCGCCCTTCTTCCAATTGTGATATGTCAGGTTGCCAATCTGAATTGATGGGACGCATTGAAACCGATCATCAGGATACACTGCCCCGCTTTCGAGTGCAGCGATACCGACGGCAATTTTAAATGTCGATCCCGGCGGATACGCCGAACGATACGCCCGTGGCAACAGTGGAATGTCCGGGTCATTCTGAAGGCTCTTTAACCGGTCCGGCGAAATTGAGGGAACAAAGAAATTCGGATCATAAGTTGGCCAGGAAGCCAGTGCGAGAATGTCACCATTATTTGGATCGATAATTACCATCGCGCCCCGTTTCGCCTTTGCTTCCAGAGACTTTTCTGCCAGTTCCTGGAGGCGCACATCGAGCGTAGTGACGACGTTATAACCAGGCTCCGGCGGCGTGATCAGTTTCTCAGAAGTTTTCCGGCCATCCTTGTCGAACGTCAGTTTATACTCGCCATGCTTGCCGGTGAGCATGTCGTTGAATGTTTGCTCAAGTCCCTCGCGTCCCTCTGTTTCCGGCCAAAGTGTTTCGTGGTTATCAACGATACCGTCGGGATTTCGTCCGGTCTTCCCAGTGTATCCAATCACTTGGCCGGCAAGTCTTCCATTCGGATAAACGCGCACATAGATTGGCCGCACCATCATGTCTGCCGGTAAATCGTCTTTCACCTGTTCGTACTCCGTTTGGGTGAGATTCTGAGCGATCTCGAACGGCATGATTCCACGATTGCGATAGTGGCGAAGGATGGTCTCGTCTGAAATCCGCAGCCTGCGACCCAGCAACTTTCCCGCCTTGTCGATTTTTTCGCGGGCGAAATCGACAGCCTGTGTATCCGAAAAATTGAGCGGGGTCGGGAAATTGATGACGAGATTGTAACTGAGCCGGTTTTGCGCAAGAGGGACGCCATTGCGGTCAGTGATCTGCCCGCGTGGCGCCGGAATATCGAGAATGTAGGTCCGTGCCAATTTTTGCGTCTCGAAAGTCGGGATGATCGTCTCTTCTTCAGGTGTTGGAGTTGCGGTTGGGCTTGGAGTAGGTGTCGGCGGTAGCGTTTGTGCGCGTGTTGCCGCCGACAGCGCAAAGATCGACAACGCGATCTTCAGATTACGCGGATTTCCACAGATTCGAGCAGCCGTCATTTTAGCAATCTGCGTAAGTCTGCGAATGGAGCTGATGGAATCAAGCGACATAGGAGGCTAAGCCGCGATGGGCAGCGGCAAGTGAGCTGGGAAGCGAACGAGTCTCAATGAAGCTGATGGGATCAGCGACATAGAAGGTAAAGCCGCGATGGGTAGCGGCGAGCGAGCGAGTTTCAAATCTGTGTATAAATCAATGCCGCAACAAAAATCGGTGGACTTCCTCGGCAAGCTTTCGGCCAATCCCTTCGGTGGCCGCAATGTCCTCTACGCTTGCTTTACGCAGGCGACTCACTGAGCCGAACCGCCGCAGCAACAAGTTTTTGCGGTTTTGGCTCACACCAGGGCAATCGTCGAGGATGCTTTCCTCGACACGCTTTTTCATAAGCAATTGGTGATATGCATTGGCGAACCGATGCGCTTCGTCCCGGATGCGCTGAAGCAAACGCAATGCGCCAGATTCCATCGGAAGTCGCAACAGCAGCGCGCGGGCGGGCCGATAGATCTCCTCATGTTCCTTGGCCAGACCGATGATCGGAAGATCGTGCAAACCCAGACGCTGCAGCTCGCCACATGCTGCGGAAAGTTGTCCTTTGCCGCCATCGACAATCACTAGGTCCGGTAGGCAAACATATGATTGCGGATTGGGGATTGCGGATTGCGGAAAGATTTCATTTTCAAGGCGGCGGGCAGCGTCGAACGCGTTTTCCTGCGAGTGCTCGGGAGCGAGATCGACATCCTCTCTATCTACATTCCGCACTCCGCATTCCGCAACTGTTAGCAGCACCCGCGAATATCGTCGCCTAACTACCTCGGCCATGCTCGCAAAATCGTCCTGGCCTTCAACGGTTCGCACCCGGTATCGGCGATAATTGTCCTTGTCTGGCACGCCGTCGCGGAAACAAACCATCGACGCCACGACGTGCGTCGTCGAAATGTTCGAGATATCGAAGCACTCCATTACCCGCGGCGGGCGCGGCAGGCGCAGTGCGTCTGCCAGCTCGCGCACATCGGCCATTGGATCGATCGTGCTCGGCAAACTACCGCGCGTAAAGCGCCGCGTCGGTTTCGTCGTGTCGCGCAAATCATTGACCATGTCGCGCAGTTCCGCTGCCTTTTCGAAATCCATTTTTTCGGCAGCCTTGTGCATCTGTCCTTCCAATGCGGCGATCATCTCTCGCGATTTCCCTTCGAGAAACTCGATCGCCTGGGCGACGCGTTCACGGTATTGTTCCGCACTAATTTCGATCAAGCGCACGGGCACCTGATAGGTCGACGATTTCAATTCGCGCTCCGTCGGCGAACCTCGGCCAAAAGTGAGCACGCCGAATTTTTTGCGCATGAAATTGAGCGTCTGTCGCAGCGCGCCTGCATGGGGATACGGCCCAAAATAACGCGCACCGTCGTCTTTCTTGAAACGCGCCAGGCGAAACCGCGGCCATTCTTCCGACGTATTGACCTTGACCAAGAGAAATCGTTTGTCGTCGCGGAAGGAAACATTGTAGCGCGGCCGATATTCCTTGATCAATTTGCCTTCCAGCAAAACCGATTCCGCTTCGCTCCGCACAATGTGCGTTTCGAAATCCCAAGTCGCTTCGAGCATGGCGCGCGTTTTCAAATCGGCCTGCGCCAGTTTTGAAGGGAGAAAATAGGCACTTACCCGCTTGCGCAAATCGCGCGCTTTACCCACGTAAATCACACGATTGAACCGGTCCCGCATTAAGTACACACCAGGCTTATGTGGCACTTCGTGCGCTTTCTTTTGTAAGTCCGGCTTTTGTTTAACCACCTTGACAAGATCGTTTGTAGGGGCGCTTGTGCCAAGCGCCGCTACAACTAGGCGTAAACGCGGTTACACCGAGCGCCGCCGCGGCATTGCCGAATGCACCATCATTAGTTCGGTGACGTTTTCCGGTGTCAGCAGGCCGACCAGGCGCTTCATTCGATCAAGCACGGGGACGGCCGGGCAATTGCACTCCTGCATAATGCGAAATGCATCTTCGAAGCGCGTGCCGGTTGTCACGGTAGGAATATCGCGCCGCATCACGTCGCCTACGCGCAGTCCCGGGTCGTTCTTGCGCAACGCAGCGATGAGATCGTGGCGCGTGAGCAAACCGGTGACGCGGCCGGATTCATCTACAACCGGAAAATCGTGCTGCGAGGTTGCCAGCAAAGCATCCACAGCTTCGTCGAGTGTCGCGCCTGCTGCCAACGTGCGAAATTCCTTGACCATCGCACTTGAAACCGGAAATCGGCGCGAGACATCTTTCATCTGCGCCAGAGCCGCCTCTTGTGACGCGCCGATATAAACAAAAAGTGCTATGAAAATTAGGAATGGATTGAAAAGCAGTCCGATAAAACCGAACGCAAAGGCGAATCCTTGGCCAATCATCGCCGCGACCTGCGTGGCCCGCGCATACGTCATGCGCGTCGCCAGCAACGCACGCAACACGCGGCCGCCATCCATTGGAAATGCGGGGAGTAAATTAAAAAGCAGCAGCAGGATGTTAATGGTCATCAGCTGCGCAATAAGGCTGCCGCCTTCGACGCTCGATGGATTAAAAAATGCCTGAAACCCGCCCGCCACAAACAACCCGAGCGCAATAACCACATTCACCATCGGTCCAGCGACTGCGATGATCAATTCCTGTAATGGTTCTTCAGGCATCCGTTCAAGGCGCGCGACTCCCCCGATTGGAAGCAACGTGATGTCGGGCGTATTGATCCCGAACGCCTTTGCCGCGAACGCGTGTCCGAACTCGTGCAGCACCACGCAGAGGAAAAGCAGCAGAACAAATATTACCCGGCTCGCCGCGGCGGCGGAGCCACCCTGTGCGTAGTAGCCAAAGGCAAGCCAGACAATTAGCAGCAAAAATGTGATGTGAATTCGCAGTTGAATGCCGGCGACGCGAAAGATTGGGATAGACCAGCCCATGCGAGTCAATCTGCTCTGCTATTACATCGCGCGCCAGTGCTGATTAGCGCGGTCATAATCACCCTTTTGTCATTCCGAGTGAAGTCGAGGAATCTCTGATCGTTGTTTGGAACGGCAGTAAAGAGATGCCTGGACTACGCTCGGAATGACAAGCGAAAATTGAACCTGTAATGGAACGTTTCGACGTTGCGATAGTGGGCGGCGGGCCGGCCGGATCGGTCTGCGCGGCATTTTGCGCGCTCAACGGGTTGCAGACGCTTGTTCTCGAACGGGAAAAATTTCCCCGCGAAAAAGTTTGTGGCGACTGTTTGAATCCATCCTGTTGGCCGGTGCTCAATCGGCTTGATCTCGCTGGACGCGTCCGGGCACTCAGCCAGGCAAAGCTGGCACGAGTCGAGTTCATCGCGATTGGTGGTCGCAAAGTGATTGTTGATCTTCCATCAGGCGACGAGTGTGAATTTGCCGTCAAGCGCAGCCTTTTCGATGATCTTTTGCTGAAACGCGCTGGCGAGTTCGGCGCGCAAATTTGCGAAGAGGCTACGGTCGCAGCGCTGACTAACAACGGTAGCTGGAAAATTGAGACTGCCGGCGGAGAAAATTTTGCCGCGCAAGTGTTGGTCGGCGCAGATGGTCGCAACTCCACCGTAGCGCGTCTTTGCAATTTGTTGCCGCGACCCGAGCGCGAGCGCATCGCTTTGCAATCGCATCTGCGGCTACCAGACAATTTCCGTAATCGCGTGGTGCTTCAGTTACTCCCGCATGGTTACGCCGGGTTGTCGCCTGTAAACGACGAGGAACTAAACGTCTGCCTGGTGGCGAAGCCGCGCAATATCAATTCGCTCAAAGTATGGGCGTCAAAGCGTTTTGATGTTTCGCTCAATCATGCCTGGCGAAGTATCACGCCGCTCACCCGCACGCCTATTCCGCCCGCGCACGAGAATTTGTTTTTGATTGGCGACGCGGCGCGCGTGGTCGAACCATTTACAGGTGAGGGGATTTTTTATGCGATGGGCTCCGGAGAGTTCGCGGCAAATGCAATCGCAAAAATAATCCGGGGCGAAGATCGACAGACAACAATGCGCGAATTCACTCGCGCATCTACAGAGTTGTATCGCGGGCGACTGTGGATCAACCGATTGGCGCGAGCCGCGGTCTTATCGCCGCGGATGGCCTCCTTTCTTGTTCGGTTTGCGCCGTTAAGTCCGGCAATCATGCGATCATTGACGAAGAGAATTGCAGGTAGGGGCGATTGACCTCAATCGATCCGAGCCGGATTGGCGTTTGCGGGCGGTTTGGGTGAACCGCCCCTACCAAATTGTCGCGCTGCTTTAACTGTGTTCGACATCAGCATCGCAATCGTCATTGGCCCGACGCCGCCTGGTACGGGTGTGATTCCCGCTGCTTTCTCTGCCACTTCGTCAAATGCGACATCGCCCACGAGACGATAACCGCGCTCGCTTCCGGCATCCTCGACCCGATTAATGCCGACATCGATGACAACTGCGCCGTGTCGGATGTGCCCCGATTTCACGAAGTTCGCTTGGCCAATCGCGGCAATCAAAATGTCTGCCGAGCGGGTAATCTTTTCGAGGCCGCGGCTGCGCGAGTGAGCAACACTTACGGTCGCATTAGCGTTTTTGCGTTTCTGCATGAGAAGCAACGCAAGCGGTTTGCCCACAATCATGCTGCGGCCAAGGATCACGACGTGCGCGCCGTCGATTTCGATCTTGCTTTCGATCAGCAGACGCTGCACACCCAGCGGCGTGCACGGAACGAGACCGGTTGGATCGCCCAGCGTAAGCTTCGCGATGTTGTCGGGATGAAATCCGTCCACGTCTTTGCGCGGGTCGAGCGCGCGTACAATTGCCGCTTCGTCAATCTGTTTTGGCGGGGGCGATTGCACCAGAATCCCGTGAATCGCGGCATCCTGATTTAATTCTTGTACCCGAGCGAGAAGGTCGGTCTCGGTGGTTGATGCGGGCAATTCCAGTTTCACCGAATGAAGCCCGAGCTCACGACACATTTTATCCTTCGAGCGCACGTAGGCGCGCGAGGCCGGATTGTCTCCGACAAGAATGACAGCGAGACCGGGTGTGATGCCTTTCGCTTTTAGATCCGCAATCTCGCGGCGGAGATCGATATACACTTTTTCCGCGACTGCACGGCCATCGATCAGGTTCGCCATGCGCGGAACGTAAATGAATCAGCACATTTCAACCAGCGCCATCATCGCTCGCTGCAAACCCAAGCGCTCCGCTTCGAATTCCTCGGGAGTGCTTGTCGATCTTACGTGGTGCGGCAGCCCGATGATCACGCGAACTTTAGCGAATGGTCGCGGCACTATGAAACGATCCCAGCTTTTGATTCTCCAGCAGCTCGAGTATTCCATGTTAACCGGCAAGACTGCCGCCCCGGTTTTTTGCGCAAGAAAGATAATGCCGGGGCCAACTTCGTACGCAGGGCCGCGGGGGCCATCCGGCGTGATCACCACGTCGCCACCGGACGCGAGAACGTCGCTGAGCTGAAAAATTGCACTCGTCCCCAATCGTGAAGTTGACCCGCGAACGACGTCGAATCCAAACCGGTGAACCGCATCGGTGAGCAAATCGCCATCGTGGCTGGCGCTGATTAGGGCTGCACCATGACGATTTGGGAAAAAACGCCGCAAAACCAATGGAAACATCAGTAAGCGATTGTGCCAGAGTGCACCGATGTGATTTTCCGTAACCGGTCTCCCGACGATGCCTGCACGATCGTCGATTTCATAACGCAGCGTGAGTTCCCAGAGCTGCAGCAAGCGAACCCCAAACGCGACCAGCCATCGCGCAAACCGGCCTTCGATCTTCAACTTTTCCTTCGTGAAGCTTTTGATGAGACGGCTTTTTCGCCCCAACGATACGCGCTGGGACTGGGCAAGCCAATTTGATCGAGGATTCGCCAGACAACGGTGTCCACCACGGCCATTACGGAATCTGGGCGGCTGTAAAAAGATGGAATCGCCGGCAGAACAACCGCGCCGGCTTCGAGCAGCGTCACCACATTGCGTGCGTGAATCAGGTTCCACGGCGTTTCGCGAAGCACGACAATCAATTTGCGGCGTTCTTTTAAAAATACGTCCACGGCGCGCAGCAAGGCAGTGTCGCTGGAGCCGGAAGCGATTCGACCCAGGGTGGCCATGGAGCAGGGGACAATGACCATTGCGTCAAATCGCGCTGAGCCACTGACGAACGGCACATTCATATCGTTTTCGGAATGTCGCGACACGCCCGTCGGAATTCTGAAACGATCGAGTTCCTGTTTTGCAACCTTTTCTGCGTAGGCGCTCATGACCAGATGCACTTCATGAGCGGCACAATCAATCTGCTCGAGCAATCTTTGCAGATAAATCGCTCCGCTCGCCCCCGTCGCGGCGATTACAAGTTTCATGGGATTGAAACACGAATTACACGAATTGTCAGGACTCTCATAATACTTCAGTTAGTCGGTTGGGATGGCTTCGTGAAATTTGTGGTGTCTCATAAAACAACTCTCTTCCATTGCAGGGAATCGCTACCGAAATTGACTAACAGACCGAGCCGAAGTTTCGAGGTGGCAAGATAGTTTAGCACTTGTTTGATGTGCGAATCGGTCAGCTTATCGACGGCTTTGGCCTCGAAGAGCGTCTTATCCCAGACGATGAAGTCCGCGTAATAATAGTGAGGCAAGCTGACTCCTTTGTAGCTGATTTCATAATTTTTTTCGCGCGAGAAAGGAATTCCGGCGCGACTCAGTTCGACGAGGAAAGCATCCTTGTAGATGACTTCGTCGTAGCCCTTCCCCAGCTCGCAATGAATCTCCATGCAAAAATCCACGAGTTGAAAAACTTCTTGTTTATGAAGCAGTTCTTTCAATTGAGATACGAATTACAGTGAGACACGAATCACCCAAATTGTCACGAATCTCGTAATGCTTGAGTCAATCGGGTTTGGTCAGCCGGTCTGGGTTATAATTCGTGTCGGTTCGTGGAATTCGTGTCTTAGTCTTGGAGTTTGAATTTAATCCGGTATGGGAGCAATAAGATACATATGGTCAAAAAACTCTTACACACCCGTTATCGGGTGAAGGATCTGGAGAAGACAGTCGCGTTCTACAGAGATGTGCTCGGACTCAAGGAGGTCCGCCGCCAGACGTCTGGCCGCGGCTCACAGTTGGTTTTTCTGAAAGCGCCCGACAGCGAGGAAGAGATTGAGATTTGCAAATTCGATGAGAGCGGACCGGTGGTAGTTGGCCCCGACCTGACGCATCTGGCCTTTCAAGTGGACGATTTGGAGAAGTTCGGGAAACAAGCGGCCGCGAAGGGGTATCCGCTCTCCGACGGACCGCATTCAACTGACGGCGGCAAGATTGCGTTCATTGACGCGCCGGAAGGCTACGAGATTGAACTGATCGAGCGTACCCGGTAGGACGCGACCGTCAGGCGCGCGCGGGGAAACCCGTCAGTCGCTTGCATCAATCGAAATTTTGTCGCTAATTTCCCGCTCATGAAATTGTGGCGCAATCGGGTCTGGCACTTTTGCGCGGTGCTTCTCGTCTCGGCGGTTGCTGCCTGGGGTCAGGAGGGTGTTGACTCGGAAGTGCGCCCTGCCGGTGTCTCACCGGGTCCGGTTCGCAAGGCGAAAGCAGTTACCGCAAAAGATAAAGAGGACGCCGATGTCGAAGCCACTCCGGTCCACAAATCGCGAACCTCGAAGTCGAGTCATACTCGCTCGCGCCGAACGCGACCCAAGTCAGAAGAAGAAGAGCCAACTCCGGCGCCGACCGATTACACACCCGACGGAATTCCCAAGACCAACGCAGCCTCAGTTATCGTGGTGGATGCAAACACGGGCAAAACATTGTACGAGAAAAACGCTGACCAAATACGAGCTCCGGCTAGCACGCAAAAACTTTTGACCGCTTTAATCGTAGCTGAGCGCGGCTTTTTGGATCAGCCTGTCACAGTCCAGCAGATCGATACAATGGCCGATCCGGTGAAGCTGAATATTAAAACGGGCGACACTTATCAGCGGATCGATCTGCTGCGAGCGTTGCTGGTGAAAAGTCCGAATGACGTGGCACGCTGTCTGGCCCGGGATAACGCGGGCAGTATCGAAGCGTTTGCGGAGGTCATGAACCGGCGCGTCCGAGAGCTCGGCGCTGTGAACTCACATTTCGTTAATCCAAACGGTTTACCAGTGCCGGGACAATACTCCACGGCGCGCGATCTTTCGCTCATCGCGCGCGCAGCGTACGCCAATTCCACCATTCGATCCATCGTTTGTCTTCCGCAGCTCGTCTTTCGCTATGCCAACGGGCGCACGCGCGAACTGGAAAACACCAACAGGCTTCTCAGGCGATTGCCGTACTGTAATGGGATGAAGACCGGTTACACCGAAGCCGCAGGCAAATGTCTGATCGCAAGCGGTTCGCGTCCCGGTAGGGAAGTGATCGTTGTTGTTCTCGGTGACACTAGGGACCGCGTGTGGCGCGACGCGTCGGCGCTCCTCTCCTGGGGCCTTTGGATGTAAGACACGCATTTCAACAATGCACACGAACTGACTTAGACGGTTGCCTCAAAGCTATAAGATTCGCGACAATTCGTGTAATTCGTGTCTCAATTTAAAGAACGAGATTTTTTTCAGGAGCAGTTGGACGCGCTCCGTGCGCAGTCGTTAGACCGGCATCTTCGGGAAATCACGAGTGCGCAAGGACCTGAGATCGAAATCGGCGGTCGTCGTCTCGTAAACTTTTCGTCGAACGATTATCTCGGTCTCGCAAACGATCCTCGATTGCGAGAGGCAGCGATCGTCGCGATCGAAGAATTCAGCGTTGGCGCCGGCGCTTCGCGGCTCATTAGTGGGACCCAATCGCCGCATGTTCGTCTCGAACATGTGTTGGCCAAATGGAAAGGGACCGAGGCTGCGCTGTGTTTCAGCAGCGGCTACACCACGGCGCTAGGCGCAATCTCCGCATTAGTGACGAAGAATGACGTCATCGTGCTCGACAAGCTCTGTCATGCCTCGTTGATCGATGGCGCAAAATTGAGCGGCACAATTCTGCGTGTTTTCCCCCACAATCACTTGGGCAAGTTGCAAAGTCATCTTGAATGGGCTCGACGCCAACATCCGGCCAGGCGCATTTTGATTCTGACCGAATCTGTTTTTTCGATGGACGGCGATCGCGCGCCGCTGCGGGAGGTGGTTGAGCTTAAAAAGCGCTTCGACGCTCTCCTGATGCTTGACGAAGCACACGCCGTCGGCGTGATCGGTCCGAACGGGAGGGGCCTCGCCGCCGCGGAGAACCTGAGTGACGACGTCGATGTCCAGATGGGCACGTTGAGCAAGGCGCTCGGTGCAAGCGGCGGTTACATCTGCGGTTCCCGCAGGCTCATCGAATGGCTGATCAATCGCGCCCGGGCCTTCATCTTTTCCACCGCGCCGCCTCCCGCGATCGCGGCTGCTGCATCGGCTGCGATTGATTTTCTTGCGTCGCCGGAAGGCGAAGAGCGCAGACTTTTGCTTTGGAAAAGAATTAATCTGATGCGCGAGCTTCTTCCTGTGAACGGAATGAACAAAAAAGGCGGCGCCGCCAGTAGCGCGATTTTTCCTTGGATCATCGGCGACGAGCAAGCTGCGCTCAATTTGGCATCCGCGCTGCAAAGCGAAGGATTCCTTGTCCCAGCGATTCGTTATCCAACCGTAGCCAAAGGGTCCGCCAGATTGCGCGTTACCGTGAGCGCGTCGCACGAAGAAGATCCAATCCGAGCGCTTTGCGAAGCGATTAAACGAAACAGCGCTTCGGCCTGAGCAGGTAGGGCGCGTCACTCCGTGCGCGCCGACCTTCATGCGTCGACGATTCGTGCGTCTCATTCCGATCGCAGCGTGCAGGGACTGCGCGCCCTTCCTTTCTGAGTTGCCGCCGTGCGAGCGCCTCGCTACGCTCTCGCGCGCATGGATTTGCCCGTCCGCAAAAAGCTGCTCGCACAACTCCACAATGGGTGGCCGAGGGCAGTTGGTTTTTTATCACCATTAACTGCGTGCCGCCGGGCAAAAACCAATTGAGCCGCGTAGATACCGGCGATGCCGTGCTCGCCGCCATGAAGTTTATTCACGCGCGATTCATCTGGCACTGCCGCCTCTGCTTGCTTATGCCGGATCATCTGCACGCGATTATTGCGTTTCCGCACGAACCGGGAATGCAAACGACGGTCGAGAACTGGAAGAAGTTTCTTGCCGGAAAACGTGGCGTGGATTGGCAACGCGATTTTTTCGATCACCGCTTGCGCGACCATCACGAACTGGAAGAGAAAACCAGCTACATCCTGATGAATCCGGTTCGCAAAGGATTGTGAAAGCGAACGGACGATTGGGCGTGGGTTTATCGTCCGAATGACCGGCCGCCGACGCAATGGTAGGGCGGGCAGTCGTCTGCACGCCGGTTCACGCGCGCGATTCACGATCGGCACGCACAGAGTGACGCGCCCTACCAGATTAAGACGTGCGTAGCGACGTAGCTACAGAAACCGTTCCAAGATCGGTTTCAGTTTTTCGAGAGTGGCCTTGGGCCAGAGCTTGCGATCGGTGACTAGTGCGGTATCCAGAGCGAAATGTTCCGGCCAGTTCGGGTCCGCTGGTATTCGCGGGATCACATCCACAATCACTTTTCTCGCTGTCTCGGCGTTGGCTATTAAATGGCTGAGCACTGTCTGCGCCGAGACCGGTTCTTCTTCCACCTTCCAGCAATCGTAATCAGTGATCATCGCCATCGTCGCGAACGCGATCTCCGCCTCGCGCGCCAATTTCGCTTCTGGAAGATTCGTCATCGCGATGACGTCAAAACCGTTGCGGCGATTCCATTCTGATTCTGCGCGCGTGGAAAACGCAGGGCCGTCCATGTTCACGTAAGTGCCTCCATTGTGTACTATCACGCCAACGGACCTCGCTGATTCCACCAGAAGATTACGCAGCTTCGCGCTGATCGGCTCAGCGAAGGCGATATGCGCCGCAATGCCTTCTCCAAAAAACGTGTGAGCAGCGCGCTGACTCGTGCGGTCATAAAACTGCGAAGGCAGCACTACATCGCGCGGTGCGTATTTTTCCTGCAGACTCCCTACTGCCGCTACGGAGATAATCCAGCGAACGTTGAGCGACCGCAGCGCGTAGATGTTCGCCCGGTGATTTATTTCGTGCGGCAAAATCCGGTGGCCGCGGGCGTGTCGTGGCAGAAAATAAACCTGACGCCCATCTAGCTTTCCGCCGACGAGCGTGTCGGATGGTGGACCGAAAGGCGTGTCGATGGCATGTTCGGTCGGTTCGCGTAATTCCTCCATTTGGTAAAGACCGCTGCCACCGATGACACCGATCGCGGGAGGATGGTTATTCATTGCCGCCATGCCGCGATTTAAGACACGAATTACACGAAATGTCACGAATCTCATAACGCTTTGAGTCAATTCGTACGAGTTCGTGAAATTCGTGTGGTGCCTTGGACGAAGGCGGCCTAGCCGTGTATCATTTTCGCTCGGTCATGCCGAAATTCTTCATCAAGACTTATGGTTGTCAGATGAACGAACGCGACTCGGAACAGGTCGCGCATTCGCTCATCGCGCGCGGCTACGAACGCGTGACATACGAGGCAGAAGCGGATGTTGTGTTGTTGAACACGTGCAGCGTGCGCGACATGGCGGATCAGAAAGCGCTGGGCAAAATGGGAATGCTCGGCCGCATGGCAAAAGAACGGCCGCACGTGGTGTTCGGTTTTCTCGGTTGCATGGCTCAGGCGCGCGGCGAATCGCTGCTACGAAATTTGCCGCATGTCGATCTTGTAGTGGGCACGCAGAAGTTTCATCGAGTCGCGGATTACATCGAGGAACTGGTGGAAAAAAAGAAAAGCCGGACCTCAGAGAACACTCAACGCTCAACGCCCAACGCCCAAGGGCCAGGGGAAAGACGAATGGATGATTTGCGTTTTTCCATTGTCGATATTGCAGGGGAAGCGGGTTCGCAATCAACAATTCGCGACCAACAACTCGCGCCGAAGCAAGCGACAGCGTTCGTTTCGATTATGCAGGGATGCAACATGCATTGCACTTTTTGCATCGTGCCGCAGACGCGAGGCGCGGAGCGCGGCCGCTCCATTGACGAAATCGTGAGCGAAGTACGCGATTTGGTCGCATGCGGAGTGAAGGAAGTCACCTTACTCGGGCAAATCGTGAATCTTTATGGCCGCCACGAGTTCACGAAGATCGATATGAAATCTCCCTTCGTGCAGCTGCTCGAAGCCGTGCATGCGATCGATGGTCTAGAGCGATTGCGCTTCACTTCCCCGCACCCGATCGGATTCCGTCACGATTTGATCGACGCGATCTCGCGGCTGCCCAAACTGGTCGAGCATGTTCATCTCCCGCTGCAATCTGGCTCAAATAGAATCCTGAAAGCGATGCATCGCGCTTACACAGCGGAGAAATACGTCGATCTTGTCGAGCGCATCCGCCGCGCACGCCAGGGCATCGCGATTACCACCGACATCATAGTCGGGTTCCCAGGCGAAACCGAAGACGACTACAAGCAAACGCGCGATTTGGTCGAAGGAAGCCAGTTCGACAACGCGTTTGTATTTCGCTATTCGCCGCGGCGGGATACGCCAGCCGCGGAGATGCGGGAGCAAATCGACGAGCGCATTAAAGAAGAGCGCAATCACGATTTGCTTCGGATCGTGAATGAGTCAACACGACGAGCCGGTGAACGGCTGGTGGGGCGGATTGTGGAAGTTCTGTGCGAAGGCCCAAGCAAGACGAATCCGGCGCGATTAATGGGCCGCACGCGCACAAACAAGATTGTCGTATTTGAAGGCGGCGACGAACTGGTCGGAGAGCTCGTGGATGTCCGAATCGAACAGGCCAACGGATTCAGCTTGTTTGGCAGGCCGGTTCAAGTAGGCCATGCTTCAAGCTTGCCTGGCGGACCAGAGGCACCTACTGCTCTGGGAACTTTTTAAGTTGCGTCAGCTCACCCGCAAGTTGAAAACTTGCGCCACCTGTGATTTACCATCTTTCCTTACAGACTGTTGGAATTATCTCGGGGGCGTTCCTCATTCTGATCAGTTTGCCAGGTTTGGTGAAACCAAATCTCACCAGCGTGGCGCAAAAGTTTCCGCGTTCTTATGTCGCTGGAGTTATTCTGCTCACTATCGTTCTTCTCTGGACATTTTGGTTGCTTGCTACAATTGAGATGGGCGAATTCTCAGCATTCCGGCGGCCGCTTCTCATTGCCTTGCCCATCGGTTACGTGCTCACCCTGCGCTTTGTCGAGGAGTTTCTTGCCGTGCGCGCGCTTGGAATTCTTTGCTTGCTCGCGGCCGAACCGCTGCTTGATGCTGCCTTTTTGCGTTACCAAACGAGCCGTTTACTCGTGACGGTATTCGCCTATTTGCTGATCGTCGCCGGCCTATTTTGGGTGGGGGTGCCCTATGTCCTTCGTGATCAAATCAACTGGAGTACGCGCAGCGTTTTTCGTTGGAGGTTCCTGCACCTGATCGCGTTTGTTTATGGCGGAGTGATTCTGGCGTTCGCATTCACGCAGTATTAAGAATCCGCCGCATGGAGCGCGATACTCGCGCCGACCCATGTTTTGTCGATGTTGAAATCGACGCCCATCATTTTGCCCTGACTCATGCGGACAAGATTATTGATGAGAGTGGGGTCACGATCCTTGTCCGGCCAGACGAACATCATTCGAATTTCACCCTTCGATTGTTGACCATCGACCGTCGGCACGAAGGCAGCATAATCAATTTTTCTCTGCAAGATCCATTCGTGCGGATTTTGCAGAGCGGCGATTTTCTCGTAGTTCGGTTCGATGTCCACGCCGTGACCGGCGAATGAGTACAGCGGCTTCAAGACATAATTTTCGATCTTCTCAGTGGCCGGAAAATCGTCGGCGAAGAATGCCGGACAGGCGTACTCGGTCTTCAGAAAGGGCAGCGAATGTTTGCTGACCCGGAAGTACCAGTTGGGGTGGCCAACCCATTTTACATCTAGATCATCTTGGAAGCGAAACGGCAGATTTAGATCAGGCCGGCGAATTAGTTCGTCGAAGATGACGCGGTTGTAAATCCGCTCGACCCGCACTTCGCGTCCATCGCGCTCGTAAAATAACTGGCGTCCCCGTTTTTTGATTTTCGTTAGGCAGACGGCGCGCACATCAAGAAGTGTTTCAGTGGCCGTGAAATCGATTCGGGTTTTCTGTTTTTCGGGCTCGATCTCAAGCAAGACCACGTTTTCCGGGTCAGCGCCGGCAAGGATTGTTTGGCGCAAAAGACCCAGATAAGCCTCGTCTTTGATTCCACCGAACGACGAGGTCCAATTAGCAGGAATTGCCGGATACGCCTTGCGGATGCAACCAAGCAACAACAATTGAAAGCCGAACAGGCTGGGGAACGCTTGCAGCTCAATCAATCGCGGGACAAGCCGGTCGCCCTCGGAGCAAATCGCAAAATCGACTACGAAAAAATTGGGGTGCGAGGATTCGCTAGGCACTTCCAGGTTTTTCGGTACTGCCCATGCGGCGTGCCTTGCGAATTCCTGCGTTCGTGTAAGATCGACAATCTCCTTGGCCGCGTGCACTACTTCGTCGGTAAATTCGCGCGTCAGGAAAATTGGCGTTTCTGAGATCCGAAAATCGGCCGGCCACTTCTCCGTTTCGTTCACGCAACGCATCAGCGCGGCGTATTTCTCCGGCGTGAAGTCGGCATTGAAACGGGAGCGAAGTTCTGGATCCACTTTGCCCCGTAGCGGCTATTCACCATCCGACTGTTCGACGACGCTATTGATATGAAGCGCGCCAAGAACTACGGTTGCGCCTTCGTCAGTAAAAACAATCACGCGGTGGCCGCGCGGGTGGATGTGTGCATGATCGCGCGTGGGAACCGAATATTCGTGCCCATCCGGGGTGCGAATCAGAAACGGCTCGAATGGCACTTTTTCAAGCCGCTCGCGCACGTGGATGATCATAGCGATATTACACCAAAAACTTCCCGCCCCGCATTACCTGGTTCCCGTCGAACCAAATGTCGAAGTCGCGGCCTACGCAATCGATGTGTGTTTTTGAAACCCAGTTTGCGCCGGTGTGCTCGGCGTAGGGATGACCAAACGCGATGTGGGCGCCGGGAATTTTTTCGTCCTGCAAAATATGGCCGATGATGTGCGTGCAGGCCGTGTTAGTGCCAATGGCAAATTCCCCGACTCGGTTGCTGTTTTCGTCCGTGCTGGTGTAAGCGTGAAATTCGTCGCGCAGATCCTTGTTCTCGGAACGCAGCGAGCGGATACGATTATTTTCCACTTCGATTGTGAGCGGAGCGGGTTGCAGATCGCCGAACCGTTCGCATAAATAATCGCCGACCACACCGTCTACCACGAACATGCCGTTGGTGTTCGTGGGCGCGGTGAAAATTTCGCCGCCGGGAAGGTTGCCCCATTTGTCACGGGTGATGATCCCACTGGTCTTGAGCCATTTCAGTTTTGGCGAAAATTCAGCCTCGAATTCTGTGCCATGCGGTGTTTTGCACGTGATGCGCTCGGCTTGGCGCGCCCGTTCGATCAAACGCTGGCTGAGCTCATCGACTGCGCAAAAATCCGCGCGCATGCCTTCGAGCATGATCTGCCGATTGACGTTCACCATGTGGCCGTGCCGGATGCGATGATGATTCACCACTGATGTCATCTCTGTGCGCGCGGCCAGTTCTCCCGGCTGAGTTCGTGCAGCAAAGATCGACACCTGCGAGCAAGCCAAATCCTCGAGGATCGTTTCCGGCATGAACTTGAGCGGTCGCCGCGCATGATGCTCGAGGACAAACAAACTGTAATCAGAGCCGACGCGTTCGACTTCTCTTTGCAGCGCCGCTGCAATCTCCCGCGTAGCAGCATCGGTGATGATCGTGATTCGCTCCTTCGGTTTCAATCGAAGGCAAACATGAATCGCATTGCGCGCGCCGGGCATCAGTTCCGGGTCAATCGGATGGAGATAACCTCGATCAGGCATTTGCGGAAGCGCTCAGTGTTATGCGGGAATTTGCTGTAATCAAACCATCTTGTCATTCATTTCGGTTGCATACATACAAACGGCAAAGCTTGCGCGAAGAGGTAATGTAAAACCAAAATGCGACCTAACGTCGATGCGCTAGATGCCCACACGATGTGGCAAAGGCAGCGTCAATCGCTTGGCCGTCTTGCCGTGGTGGTTGCAATCCTTGCTTGTTTGATTGACACGGCGGGTGCGGATCAACAACGCCGAACGTCTTCGACATCATTCGAAGTGCCACGAAGCGATTTAGCTAACGTAGAGGCGCTGGCCAATCGACTTGCAGCGCTTTCACCGAGAGTGAACCGTGAAGAGGCAGAGCTGTTGGCAGATTGTGCTTATGCAACCGTCAGCCAATTGAGGCGACAATACCGGATGTTTGGCACGCCGATCTTCAATAATTTTCTTGTTTACCATGGGCTCAAGAAACGCGGCTACTGTTACCAATGGGCGGAAGACCTGCTCCTCGCGCTAGATGCGTTGAAACTGAACAGCCTCGAGCTGCACTGGGGCGAAGCGTATGCCGGCAACTGGCGCGAGAACAATTGCATAGTTGTCACCGCCAAGGGGCAGCCATTCAATCGGGGGATTATTCTGGAGTGTTGGAAGCATTTTGGTCATCTCCGCTGGGGCCCGATTGCAGGCGAATTGGATCCGTATGTCGAGAACACCGCCTACGCGCATTTCATCCGCGCCAGATCTGCGCCGAAGACTTTCGGGGTTAACCAACAACTAGCTTTGCAGACGCACACCGACGCGAAACAAAACGCAAAATAGCTGCGCCTGCGCTTTGGCCAGACGCGCGTCAGCGGCGTAGTCTGCATCGCCCATTATGGTGATGATCAGGGCGTAACCAGTGGACAAAACCGAAATCAAGCAATCACGCTTTGGAATTTTCGAAAAACGCGCAGTAATTCTACGTCCGAACGCGAAATTGACGCAATGGATCTGACGACCAGTTATCTCGGACTCTCTCTGCGGTCACCTTTGGTTCCTTCAGCTTCGCCGCTCTCGGAGAAGATGGACAATGTCCGTCAGATGGAACAAGCGGGTGCTGCCGCGGTGGTATTTTATTCGCTGTTTGAAGAGGAAATCGATGCGGTGCCGCCTGAATGCCGCGTCGGTCCGGCGACATATCTTGAGCACATCGCGCAAGCCAAGCGCTCGGTTGGGATTCCAATTATCGCCAGCCTGAATTGCACCACGCTCGGCGGCTGGCTTAGCTACGCGCGCCGAATCACCGAAGCAGGCGCCGATGCATTGGAATTAAACATCTATAAGATACCCACGCGAAACGATCTCCCCGGCAGCGCCATCGAAAACATTTACATCGACATCGTTCGCAGCGTTCGAGCTGCCACCAAGATCCCGCTCGCGATCAAACTCAGTCCCTACTTCAGCAGCTTCGCAAACATGGCAGCCAGCCTGGACGCGCTCAATGTGGATGGCCTCGTGTTGTTTAATCGATTCTATCAGCCCGACATCGATTTGGAGAAAATGGAGGTCGCGCCAAATTTGACGCTAAGCACCCCAGCCGACATGCGGTTGCCGTTGCATTGGATCGGAATTCTGTACGGAAAAATCCGGGCCAATCTTGCCGCTACCAGCGGCATTTATCAGGCGCAGGACGTGATCAAACTGGTGATGGCTGGCGCAGACGTGACCATGTTGTGCAGTGCCCTGATGCGTTACGGGATCACACACATCCAGCGAATCGAAATGGATCTGATTGCCTGGCTGGAACAGCATCAACACAAATCCTTGCGCGACCTCAGGGGCATCATGAGTCAGCAGAATTGTCCAGACCCCAGCGCATTTGAACGCGCGCAATACGTCCGCGGCCTTTCCAGTTACACTTCACTGTTTCCGATGCGACGGTGATCTGGTTGCCCGCGACCGCTGTCGTCACATCTGATTCTACAGGACCAGCCCTTCGTTTGTTTCAGCTACGATTTGATCCACCACCGCTTTCATGTCCTGAGTGCGTTCCCACACCATGAGTTGTCGGTCCGCGCCGGTGCCTTCGCGCATGATCCGCTCGATGTGCGCCATCTCACGCTGGTTGCCGAGTTCCTCGACTTCAGTAGAAACAAATTCCAGCATCTCATGGAGCAAATCGCGCTCGTCCACCTCGCATTTGCGGCCGAAATCGATGAGCTTGCCGTCTAACCCATAGCGGGACGCGCGCCAGCGATTCTCGTCGAGCAAACGTTTCGGATAGCTGCGGAAAGTCACATTATTACGGCGCAGTTTTTGTAATTTAGCGACGATTGCTTGCATCAGCGCGGCCAGCGCGATGGTGTCGTCCATGCGCGATTGCGCGTCGCAGATGCGGAACTCGATAGTATCGAAAAACGGATGCAGCCGGACGTCCCACCAAATCTTTTTCGCATTGTCGATGCAGTTGGTCGAGACCAGCAGCTTCAAATAATCTTCGTATTCACTAAGACTTTCGAACGCGTCCGGAATGCCGGTGCGTGGAAGGCGTTCGAAGATCATCTGGCGATAAGCTTTCAGCCCGGTGTTTTGCCCTAACCAAAACGGCGAGTTGACCGAAAGCGCATACAGGTGGGGCAGGAAGTAACGCGCCTGGTTCATGATATCGATGGCCTCCTCGCGATCGGGAATTCCCACGTGTACGTGTAACCCGAAAACGAGGATACACCGCGCGATCTGTTGCATGTCTTTCACGAGCACGTCGTAGCGCTCGTTCCGGGTAAGCAATTGGTCCATCCAGTGTGAAAACGGATGCGTGCCGGCGGAGGCGATCTGGAGTCCGTTGCGGGCCGCTAGTTTTGCTAGTTCACTGCGAAGACTGACAACTTGTTGCCGGGCAACGCGCGCATCGCTGCAAATCTCCGTGCCGAGCTCCACGATCGACTGGTGCAACTCGGGTTTCACCTGCTCTTTCAAGATCATTTTGCCATCAGCGAGAATCTGCTGGATGTGCGACCGCAGTTCGCGTGTTTCCGGGTCGATGATCTGGAATTCCTCCTCAATCCCGAGAGTGAAAACGTGATCGGTTGTGCGCATTTTCTTCCGCGTCGCGCCCGTTCGAGCCCGGGATTTTTTGTCCAGAGGCGCGCCATTTGCGAGGAACTCGACGTTTTTCATCTGATTAAAGCAATCCTCTTCGAGAAATAGCTCAGAAACTCTGCAGCATTTGCGATTCACTGACTCTTTTTTGCGCCACGCCCATAGCAACCAGCGCAAGAAATGCACATGATTCCGCAATCCTAGCCGAGCGATTCGCTGGTTAAACGGTAAGAGTCGAAGGTATGAAAACGCAAGCGCAAGTTGCCGAAACTAATGGCGCCATCGAATTCGTTCCACAGATCTTGCATCTGAAGAGGATCTTGGTGCCGATCGATTTCTCTGATACCTCGAAACAAGCGTTTCAGTACGCGTTGCGATTTGCCGAACAATTCGGCTGTGAAATCGTTCTGCTTCACGTGGTCGAGCCAGAGAGCGTTATCGCGGGCACGCCGCTTGCCATCGAAGTTTTTGCGCAGCCGGAGGACGACATGACCGCAGCGGAAGCAGAGTTAGCAATGCTCGCAGTAAGCTCGTGCGGTTGCCCAAACTCCGTTACATCAACGGTGCGCGTTGGGCATGCGCCCAACGAGATTAACAAAGCGGCCAAGGACTTGGACGTCGATCTCATCGTGATCGCGACCCACGGCTTTACGAGTTGGCGGCATCTGTGTATCGGAGCTACGGCGGAGCGAGTCGTGCGCACTGCGCCATGTCCCGTTCTCGTTGTTCGCGAGAAAGAACACGAATTCGTTTAAGCCCTTAAGCGCAATCTGGAGGAGATGATGCAAACACAAACCGAAATGATAATAGAACGCGAACCATTGGCCGCGCGCGTCGCCCTTCATCCGTTTCTGGCGGGAATGAATCGGACGCAGCTCGGGTTGCTTACCGACTGTGCCATGGCGACTCATTTCGAAACGGGAGAAATCATTTTGCACCAAGGCGAATTCGCGAATCGATTTTACTTAATCGAGGGCGGCAAGGTCGTGCTCGAATCCAACGTCGGCTTCGGCGAACCGGTAGTAATAGAAACGATTGGGCCGGGGGACTTGCTTGGATGGTCATGGATGTTTCCGCCGTACGTCTGGCAATTCTCCGCGCGCACGGTCGAGCCGACGACGGCCATCTTTTTCTACGGCACAATTCTGCGGGAATATTGTGAGAAGGACCACTCGTTAGGCTACGAGCTTTTCAAACGGATGTCACCAATCATCCTTAGGCGTTTGCAGGCCGCGCGCAAAAAAATGTTGGACGTTCACGCTAGCAAGACGCCGCTCCAGTCGCTTGCGTTGAAGTCGCCGTCCATCAATCCGAATTCGGTACCTCGCCAACGAGGAGGGCGGCCGCGTGAGACCAGCGGGCACAACGTTGTCCGCAAGAAACGCTGATTGTTTCACAGTTTGTACAGTATTCTGTAATAGCTCGCCCCATCCTGACGCCATGATAACAAGACGAACTTTTCTGAAATACGGTGCAGGCGCCAGCGCCGCTTTGGCCCTGCCTTGGACGGTGCGGCAAGCGTTTGCGACCGGACCCGCGCGCAGCTTGCTGACCAAGTACATTCAGCCGCTGCCGTTGCCCGGCGCTGGAATCGTGGTCGCAACACCAAGCGGAACGAATCAGTACGCGTTCACGCAAACCGAGATCATGCGGCACCTGCATCCCAACCTGCCGCCAACGCCTCTTTTCGCTTACGACGACGGCTCCGGACTCGCGGGCCAGGCGGGATCGTTCGGAATGGCTGTGGTCGCGCAGAGCGGCACGGCTCTCGATGTCAGCTTCACTAATAACCTCCCGTTAACATACCCCAATTGGATTCCGGTGGACACCAATTTAAAGCCGCTCGGCAATCAGGTCCGCGCGATGACGCATCTGCACGGCGGCTTCGTTAGGGCCGACAGTGATGGAAATCCGGCAGTGACGCCAAATGGTTTCGGTTTCGGCCAAACTCAGAACGTCCACTACACCAACCAGCTGCCACAGATGCCGGCTTCGCTTCTGTGGTTTCACGACCACGCGCTGGGCGCGACACGCCTCAACGTCTTTGCGGGGCTCGCTGCCGCCTACATCCTCCGCGACCAGTACGACACGGGCTCGGAACCCAACCCGATCGGGATCCCCGGCGGAGCATACGAGATTCCGCTGGTTATCCAAGACCGCCAGTTCAACCCGGACGGGACGTTCCTCTATCCGACAAGCGACATCGAAGGCGTGACTTGGATTGGGGAGTATTTCGGCGATGTCATGCTCGTGAACGGCAAGGTCTGGCCCTTCCTTGACGTTGAGCCGCGCATGTATCGATTCCGAATTCTGAATGGCTGCAACGCTCGGATCCTCAACCTGGACATCGGCGGTCCAGGCTTCTGGCAGATCGGAGCCGAGGGCGGTATGTGGGACATTCCCGTTCCGGTGAAAAATCTCGTGATGGCCCCGGCCGAGCGGGCCGATGTGATCGTCGACTTCACAAAGTTCGCCGGCCAGACACTCGTGATGAAGAACCACAAGCCGCACAGCCCCGTCTCGAATCCGGCGCCAGAGCTACCGCAAGTGATGCAGATCCGGGTTGGAACGACCGTATCCCAGCAGGGGCCAACTTCTATCCCCTCAAGCCTGCTCGGCGGGCGCGCCGCCATTGTGACCGGCCCCATCGCGGCGACACGTTACATCACGCTCAACGAGATCGACGTCGACGAACCGACCTGGTTCCTGAACTTAAACGGCCTGCACTTCGAGGATCCGACGACGGAGACGCCGCAAGTCGGGACGGTGGAGGATTGGTTTTACATCAACGTGACAGGTGATACTCACCCGATGCACACTCATCTGGTTACCTTCCAAGTGGTCGGCCGGACCCCGTTCAACGTCGAGGCCTACGAGGAGGCCTTCGAGGGCCCGAACGGAGTCACCGGCGGGCACGATCCGAGTACATTTGCGACGGGACCAGAGGAACCGCCCGACCCGACAGAGCGCGGTTTTAAGGACACGGTCAAAGCCAACCCTGGCTACTTCACTAGGATCCGGGCCAAATTCGATTTGCCTACGGGCGTGACCGCGCCGCAGAGTTACGTTCACCACTGTCACATTGTCGAGCACGAAGACAACGACATGATGCGGCCATTCACGGTCGTACCGTAATTCGAAAGCGCGCGCGGAAGACGCTTGGCGGCAGTAGTGGTTTGCATAACCTGGACAGAGGGGAAATATTCCTTCATGTCCGACGCTGCCCCAGGCGTTAGCGAGGATTACGGCAACAGGCAGTTGATCGATACCTTGCGGCGCTCGAAGCTGTTCCGCAGTTACGAGCAAGTCTTTAGCGAGGCGACCGGCTTAGCTTTGGCAATCCGGCCGTTAGAATTTTGGCAACTGGCGCATCACGGCAAAAAACATGAAAACCCGTTCTGCGCGTTGCTTGCTGAACGGCCAGCTACTCTGAGCGTTTGTTTGCAAGCGCACGAGCAGATGATCCGGCACACCGGCGATTTGCCGCACACTGTTACCTGTCCTTTCGGTTTAACGGAGACCGCGGTACCAATTAAGCTGGGGCAACGAACGATCGGCTACCTGCGCATTGGCCAAGTGCTGCGGCATATGCCAGCGAAGACCGATACGACCAAGGTGAACCGCGAGCTCGACCGATGCGGCGTCCGGTTTACCGGTGAAATTCGCAAAGCGTGGGAGAGAAATCCGCTGGTTCCCCCGGAGAAATACAATGCCATCGTGCGGCTCCTCGCATTTTTTGCTGAGCAGCTTTCGGGATTGAGCAATCAACTGATGACGGAGAAAAACAATGCTGAACCACCTCTCGTGCTGAAGGCGCGGGAGTACATCGACAGGCATAAGACCGAAGAATTATCGCTGGCCGATGTGGCGAAGGCGGCTGGGGCGAGCGTATTTCATTTCTGCAAAGTTTTTCACAAAGCCACCGGCTTAACATTGACCGATTACATTGCCCGCGTGCGCCTGGAAGATGCGCGCAACCGGCTACTGAATCCCAACATGCGCATCAGCGAAATCGCGTACGACGTCGGCTTCCAATCGCTCACGCAATTTAATCGCACATTCAAACGCGTCTTCGGCCAATCGCCCAGCAATTTCCGCGCGCGCTTATCATCACGCAACAAGCGCGCAGGCAAAACCGCGTAATTGCCGGGAAGAGCGGTGGCTAATCCCCACAAAGCTGGCGACGTGATCGAGACGCACGAGCAAGCGGGCGGGTTCAAGGAGCTGTAAGCGTCACACGTGAAACAAAAAGCCGCCACACCGTGAAGCGTGACGGCTGATTGTGAAGAGTAAGGCTGCTTCGTTGGGCTCGACAGCTTTACTGATTATTCAGAACGGTTTGCGGTGCAGGTTTGTGGAGTTCCACTTTATCGTTCACCTTTTGAATGAACGCCTTTTGCTCTTTTAGTTCCGCTTTGAGCACGTCTATTTCCTTCTGCTGTTCTTGCACCGTGCGGTGTTCTTTGAGGAACTCGTTCAGTAACATCGCGTTCACCGCCTCATAACGCACAGTGTATACCTCGTCTTTGGCATCGCGAGTCACCAGATCGGGATTTACTTTTGCCACTTCCTCGGCCACGAGGCCAAACTGCTGGATGCCTTTGGGATCGACCTCTTTCTTGTAGTGGAAGGTGACCGGTTTGAGCGCGAGGATCGCTTCGCTCGCTTTATCCATGGGCTTGATCTCGGTCTTGAAACGCTGCGAAGAAGGCAGCACCCCAAGTTGACCGGCGGCGTTTACGACAACGGTTGAACCTGTAACTGCTACCCCACGAATGCCGGCTATAAAGGCGCGATGCTGGATCCCGGACGTGCCGATGCGGATGGTCTCGTGGTCGCCAGCAACGCCAACGTTGCCGATATCAATATTATCATCCCCCGTGGTAATATTCGTCCCGGCAGAAGCTCCCAATGCGATGTTGCCGTCACCGATTGTGTTGTTCAGCAGCGCTTTAGTGCCGACGGCGGTATTAGAATCACCGACCGTGTTGGCAAATAGTGATTGAGAACCGGTAGCCACGTTGAAATCACCCGTGTTGTTAAATAGCGCTCGAAAACCAGTCGCCGTGTTGACAACGCCGTCTGTGTTGTGAAATAGCGCTTGATACCCAAGGGCCGTGTCAACGGTGCCCGTTGTGCGGCTGAAGAGGGCGTTAGTTCCCTCAGCCGTGTTGAAGCCCGGATAGCCTCCGTCTGGTGCAGGGGTAACTGCCTGCGTTCTTGGTGTAAGCGCAAAGCAAACGAGCACCAGCGGGACCAGAAGCAAACCGAGTCGCAAAGGCGACCGGACGATTGATTTTCTTAAATGTAGAGTTGTCATATTTGTTTCATTTTTGTTGAGGTTGAATTGTTGAACCTCGGTAACTCAAAGCGTCGCGCTCGCCTTTATTTGGCTTTTCCTGTGCATAAATTGTCCGTGGGAGGATCATGCCGAACCACGGCTGAAACACAGTCCCAACTCCACCCGGCTTTGCTCAGATTGTCAGCAATGATTTCCCAATACGTCACGCACGGCGGATTCTGGGCGCACATGATCAAGCCGGTTTACTTGGTTAAACCGTTCGATCCAGTGGCTGCGGTGACTCTCATCGTACTCACCGCCGTGATTGCTTACGTCTTTGGTTTTCTCGGTGCCATGTTCTGGAACAGACTGCCCTCGTTAGTAACGAGAGCGCAAAAAACGGATGGGTTTTGGCAAGCAATGCCAAGCCGGGCAGCGCAGGCCAGTTCATAGTATTGGCATGAAAAAACTGAGCATTCAAAATATTTTGGTGCCGGTCGACTTCTCGAAAATGTCGGTCCAGGCAATTGAAACCGCAAAGCGCCTTGCCCGGCGATTCGGCGGAAGCGTCCATCTTGTTCATGTTTACCAATTTGATTACCCGGCGGGATTCATGGCGCCGGGGATTTGGTCCACGCAACCGTCTATCGCGGTCGAAGAGCAGCACATCCAGGTGCTGACCAATAACCTGGGTGCGCTGGCGCGGGAAAATAGCCTCTCGCCGGCGAACTGCCATGTCCTAAGTGGTGCACCGCCGTTCGATGAAATTTGCCGGCTTGCGCAGAAAATCCCGGCCGATCTCATCGTCATGCCAACGCACGGCTATACCGGCCTTAAGCACGTCTTCCTTGGAAGTACGGCAGAACGCGTTGTTCAGCACTCGCCCTGTCCGGTGTTTGTGGTGCGTCCAAGAAGAAGCAAATCGGACACCCGGCGGACGTCTACTGCTCATACGATTCTTGTGCCGGTGGATTTTTCCGGTTGTTCACGGGCAGGTCTCCGATACGCAATTGACTTCGCCAATGAATTTGGAGCCAGGATCATTTTGCTGCACGCCACGTATCTCGGATACATTTATTCGAGCGAAGGCACTGCACTCTACGACGTTCCCGCCTTGCAAAAGGCTGCTCGCAAAAATGCCGAGCGCCACATGCGAGAGCTCGTGCGCACGGTAAACTTCGGACGCGCAAAATTTGAGACGGCGTTTACGGATGGCTCGCCGGTGTTGGATATCCGCGCTTCTGCAAAAGACCACAATGTCGATTTGATCATTACATCAACACACGGACTGACGGGTCTCGAACATGTATTGATCGGGAGCATCGCGGAACGCGTGGTGCGACATGCGCCATGTTCCGTTCTGATTGTACCATCTCTTCCAAAAACCAGGTTGGCCAATCTGGCAAAACGAGGCGCACGTAAAGCGCGGGCAGTGGTTAGCCAGCGGCAACCGCGAAGACCACCGTTCATTTTCCAGTGCTGATCATCCCGGCGCGTCCTAAGTTCAACAAAAAATGAGACCACAATTCTCTTATCCAGCGACGCATGAATGAAGCAATCGCAGCCTCCCATTAGCTACCCGCTGATAGTGGGTTTGACACTCTGCTACGTTGCGGGTGTCCCGACGCCAGCCCAGCTCAAACAATTGTCGCGAGCGCTATTGAAGCCGTTGCTTGGCTGCTTCCACCTTATCACACGAGTTTTCTGATAAACCCATGGCACACAAACAGGTTCATTTTCGTACCGACAATCCTGGCACACGGCAATCTTTGCCGAATCCTTCTGCAATGTCACAGTAGGCGTGTGAACTCGTTGTGTTCGCGCTAAAGATTTCCTTTTTTATCCTGGCAGGTCTGGCGGTCTCTGTTTTCGCCCAAAGGCCTTCCGACCAAAGTGGGCAGCTTCCGTCTCAAGCCAGGAAAGTGGAAGGCATCGTCGTGCCCGTGCCGAAAGAGATATTCCGTTCTCTGGACAAGTTCCGTGATGCCAACTGGCGCGCGGTTCAGCGACCTGAGGTCGTGCATTGGAAATCACATGGCGACCAGGTCCAGATCGCCATTCTGCTCGGCGTCGAGATTGCAGAAGGCTTCGTTGCGATGGAGGCGCAGGATTCGACCGAAGTAAAGAACCTCGGCAAAACGGTGTTGAACCTGGCGCGAGGACTCGGGGTCGAGAAGAACGCGCTCAGGCGCAGCCGGAGCATCATGGAAAATGCGGACAAGAGCGAATGGGCGGCGGCACGCAAAGAATGGGACGGCGTCTTTTCCGATCTCCAAAGCGGAATGATTGAGATCAAGAGTAAAGAGTTGGCACAACTCATAAGCCTTGGCGGGTGGTTACGTGGCACCGAAGCGCTCAGTACACTCGTGCTTCAGAATTATTCCCCGGAGCGCGCCGAACTGATTCGGCAACCGGTTCTACTCGATTACCTCGAAAAAGAACTTCTCGGGTTGAGCAGCAAGGTAAAGAAGCGTCCGATCGTTGCAAAGATGGTGGAAGGAATCCGGAGAATTCGCGTGCTCATTCAAAACGAAAACGGACCGCCTACAGAAAAAACTGTCAAAGAGATCGATGGCATTTGTGAACAGCTTGTCATGCTTTCGTCCCGGCGCCCAGCGTGAATGCTCAAGTTCGACTGGATGCGTCCATCGGTCTGACAACTGCAGAAGCGCGCGAGCGCCTCGCGAAGTTCGGGAGAAATCAAATAAGATCCGAGAGGCGCACAAGCGGTCTCGGGCTTTTTCTCTTACAATTGAAGAGCCGGATTATTCTGATTTTGATCGGCGCGGCGATTGTGTCGCTCTCTTGCAGGACCACACTGATGCGACATTGATTCTCGCGATCGTGCTGGCAAGCGGGGCGCTCGGGTTTTGGCGGGAGTGCAGCGCCACAGATGCCGCGGCGAAGTTACGCGCGCTGGTCGAGACAAAGGCGCGGGTGCTGCGCGACGGCGATGAAACGCTCATTCCGCTGGCGCAGGTTGTGCCCGGAGATGTGGTGCTGCTGTCCGCGGGCGCGGTCATTCCCGGCGACGGGCGGCTTCTCGAAGCGTGCGAATTGTTCGTCAACGAAGCCGCTCTCACGATCAGAAAGCGCGACGAGTTCGATGAAAACCATTTTGGTTTCAGTTTCGCAACTCTGGCCGTCGTGATCGTTGCCGCGTTGACGCCGTGTCTTCCGTTCGCAACTGTGCTCGGGTTTCAAACCATGCCGGGGCACTTCTATCCCATAATCGCCCTGATCATTTTCGTGTATGTCGCGGCGGCGGAAGCGACCAAGGCGCTCTTCTATCGCAAGATCGCCAAGGCGTGATTATCGCGGCGGGCTTTGGCCGCGACATTTATTCTCGAAAATGGGCAACAATGATCCGGCCGTCACGATGGCGAATGTACGCCGGGGTCGAAGTTGCCTGCGCTCGATTCCGTCATTGCCTGTGGCGCAAGAATGACTAACGAGCCGTCATTGTTTTGACGAGCGCGGGCGCAGCAAACGCAGGCCATTTAGGATCACAACCACAGTGCTGCCTTCATGGCCGATTACGCCAGCGGTGAGATTAATCTTCTCTGCCAGCGCGGAAACAATCAGGAAAAGGATTACGCTCAGAGAAATGACAATGTTCTGGCGAATGATCGAGCGCGCGTGCCGGCTCAGACCGAACGCTTCTTCGACATTCTCAATCTTGTCGTGCATCAAGACTACGTCGGCCTGTTCCAGTGCGGCATCGGAGCCGCGCGCGCCCATTCCGATCGATACATCCGCGGCCGTAAGGCTAGGGGCGTCATTGATTCCATCGCCGACCATCGCGACCTTCTTTCCCGACGCCCGCCAATCGTGAATGCATTTCAGCTTGGCTTGCGGACTCAACTCGGCGCGCACATCGGTAATGCCGACTTGCTCTGCAACCGTTGCGGCTGGGCCAGGACGATCGCCGGTCAGCAACGTGACTGACAAGCCGCAGCGTCTGAGAAAATCAATCACGCGTTTTGCGGCTGGGCGGACCTCGTCACGCAAATAGATCACCCCGATTGCTTGATCAACGCCAACCCAAACTTCCGCTTCATTTGTTGATTCAACCGGGGCCAACGCGATGCCGCGGTCGCGCATCAATCGCCGACTCCCAATGAAAATTCTTTTGTCACCGATCGAAGCTTCCATTCCAAGTCCGGCGACATTTAAGAAATCTGTTGCGGTCAGCAGAGGCAGCTTTCGTTTCTCCGCCCCCGCTGCGATCGCTCGCGCCAGCGGGTGTGTGGAAAAGTGTGCCACTGACGCCGCAACTTGAAGAACGTTATCTTCGTCTTGCGAGTCAAAGGAGTCGATTCTCGCCACGATAAGCGCGCCTTTTGTCAACGTCCCGGTCTTGTCGAATGCAAACTGGGTTGCTCCCGCGAGATTTTCGATGGCAACACCGCCGCGAAATAAGATTCCGCGCCGTGCACCGGCTGCGATGGCAACGAGTATGGCCGACGGAATCGACAGCACCAACGCGCAAGGGGATGCGACCACGAGGACGGTCATGGCGCGGTAGAACGCATTTGTGACTGGATGGTGAAGCAGGATCAGCACTGCGAAGACAACAGCACTCAGAGAAAGCGCAACCCACGTGTAGTAACGGCTAAAGGAATCCGTGAAGCGTTGCGCTGGCGCCTTCTGTTTTTGCGCCACTTCAATCAGCGCAAGAATTCGGTTCAGCGCGCTCTCCTCCAGCCGGCGGGTTGCGCGAATGACCGATTGACCATCCAGATTTAGTGTGCCGCCACTGACCGCGTCGCCAGGCTGTTTGACCACCGGAATCGATTCGCCGGTCAGTGCCGATTCGTCGGCGGATGTCGCACCTTCAATAACGACGCCATCGACCGGAAAAAGTTCGCCCGGTTTGACGAGAAGCTCGTCTTCGATCTGCACTTCCTCGATCGAGACTTCTATCAAGCGACCGTCGTTTTCACGTCGCAAGGCGCGTTTGGGCGCGACCTTGAGCAACGATTCAATCGATTTGCGCGTGCGAAAATTTGCGAACTGCTCCAGCCCGTTGCTCAGCGAAAAGAGGAACAGCAAGGTTGCGCCTTCCGTCCATGCTTTGACGAACAAAGCGCCAAGCGCGACGGCCACCATCAAAAACTGGATGTCGATCTTGCCTCGCTTCAGGGCGTGCCATACATCCTGTGTGGCAAACCAACCGCCGGCAACGTATGCCACGGTAAAACAGACGGCGCTGAGCGCCGGGCTGAATCCCGCGCGTTCAAGCACAAAGCCGGTTAGCGTGCTGAGTCCACATAGCCCCGCAAGCACAAGCATGACGCGGTAATCGCGCGGAACCGGCCGGGGAAATGGACGATTTCGCCACGTCGGTAACGGAATGCTTTTCCAAATTATCGGCGGCTCATTGTCCGGATGCTCACGGTGAATTTCCGTCGCGTAGCTGCTGATCTTGTGCAGATGAAGCGCTGGGAATTCGCTATCGGCCAAGATGGAGACGTCCCAGTCTCCGGACAATTCGCGGCGGACTGACGACTTGATCTCGTCCAACGCTTCGTTAGAAGGCGCTTGATAAAATCCAACGGTGACGCCGTGGTCCTGCGAATTAAGCCGGACCTGCTTGACCGCAGGGTGGTCCGCGATTAGCCGGGCCACCCGCGCCCACGTCTCGCGGCTTGTTTTGGTGGCACGCCGATTCGACACTGGATTCTCGTCCACGATGAACTATTTCCTGCTATTGCGCATATCATCTGAGCGGTATTTGTCATTCACTCCGCATTTCTTGGCAGCCTCCCACAAAGCCAGCGCAAAAAATGACTGATCTTTACCAATCGACGACAAGCGAGGTTGCGGCAAACTGCGGATATATGCCGTGAAAGCGCATACCGAGACGAAACTTGAACTGATGGCGAAATAATCAGGAGGATTACTATGCAAACAATGAGAGCGAATGTATTTCACGGACCGAATAACATCCATGTCGAAGAAGTGCCGCGCCCAATCGCCGGCGCAGGCGATGCAGTCATTAGAATTACCCTAACGACCATTTGCGGCACCGATCTCCACATTCTTCGAGGTGAGTACCCCGTAAAACCGGGACTTGTCATCGGACATGAGCCGGTCGGCGTGATCGAAGAGCTGGGTGAAGGTGTGACTGGCTATAAAATTGGCGATCGCGTTTTAGTTGGCGCGATCACGCCGTGCGGACAATGCCGCGCCTGTTTGTCCGGGCAATGGGCGCAATGCGGCCACGGGGAAGGCGTCGAAGCAATCGGCGGTTGGCGTTTCGGCAACACGATCAATGGCGCACAGGCCGAATATCTGCTGGTTCCGAATGCGCAGGCGAACCTGGCAAAAATTCCAGATCAACTGAGCGACGAACAAGTTGTGCTGCTCGCCGATATCGCATCGACCGGATTCAGCGGCGCCGAATCGGGAAATATTCGGATCGGGGATACGGTGGTGGTCTTTGCGCAGGGACCGATTGGCTTATGTGCAACGGCGGGTGCGAAGTTGATGGGCGCTTCGTTCGTCATCGGTGTGGAAAGCGACCCCGTCCGAATGGAAATGTCGAAGCGAATGGGCGCGGACGTTGTGCTCGATCCAACCGAGGGCGATGTCGTAGCCAAAATAAAGAAGCTCACCAGAGGCGGCGCCGATGTGGCGATCGAAGCGCTCGGACTCCAGGAAACTTTCGAAAATTGCCTGCGCTGTTTGCGTCCGGGAGGAACGCTCAGCAGCCTGGGCGTTTACTCGGGCAAACTCCAGGTGCCTTACGATGCATTTGCAGCGGGCATCGGCGATTACAAAATCGTGACGACCCTTTGCCCCGGCGGGAAGGAACGAATGCGCCGCTTGATGTTGATGGTACAATCGAAGCGTTTCGATCCGACGCCGCTGCTGACCCACAGTTTCAAGCTCGATCAGATCGTGGAAGCGTACGATCTCTTCGGTTCGCGCCGCGACGGCGTTCTGAAAGTCGCGATCCGCCCATGAAACACAATCTTTCCCTATGAAATCGAAGACAAATCCTGCGGCGAAATCTAGGTCACAGATTTCAACACGCGACCGTGCTGGCAAACGAGACCGGCAAGCCTTGCAAATTCGCAAGGTTCTTGTGCCCGTGGACTTTTCCGCGCCATCGCTGCGCGCAGTTCAGTTCGCCATGCCGTTGGTCGCAAAGTTCGGCGCCAGCCCGCATGTTGTTCATGTCTTCCATGCGGACTCTCCGTTCACCGGCCTGGTAGGGATGCCATTCGTTCTTCCGGAAGGCGATATCAGCCGATCTGTCAATCGGCGCCTGAACGATGTAGCGAAGAAATATTCAATTGAGGTGCCTCGAGAAAATATTCATGCGCTTAGAGGCAAACCCTTTGATGAAATCTGCCGGCTGGCGCGCGACCTCGATATCGATCTAATCATCATCGCAACGCGCGGAAACACCGGCTTAAAACATCTCGTACTTGGCAGCACGGCTGAACACGTCGTGCGCCATTCCCCGTGCCCGGTACTGGTCGTGCGCGATATCGAACGTTCTCGTGCAGTCGCCGGCTTCCTTAAAATCCTCATTCCAACCGATTTTTCCGACTGTTCGATGAAGGGACTCGCCTATGCGAAAGCTTTCGCGAAGCAGTTTAAATCGAAGCTTGTGCTACTGAATTCGTTGCATTTTCAATACTATGTTGCGAGTGATGAATATGCACGCTACGACATGCCCCGTCTGCTGCAGTACGGTGAGACCTCCGCGCGCGAACAAATGCACGACTTGGTTGAAACGACAGATTGGGATGGCTTGGAGGTGGAGATGTCTCTGCAAAGTGGTCATCCGGGCCAACAAATCTGCGACCGCGCCAAAGATAGTGGTGTCGATTTAATCGTGACATCCACGCATGGAGCTACAGGTTTCAGGCATCTGCTGCTTGGTAGCGTCGCCGAATACGTTGTCCGGCACGCGCATTGTCCAGTTCTTGTCGTTCCTGCTCGTTCATCTGACCTCGAAACGCATCCCACTGAACAAAAATGAAAATAATCATCTCGATCGTCCTCTGCGTTATAACTTCGTTCCTTCTAGACGACTTCGCCGCAGTCGCCGCGGAGCGGTCAAAAAGCGTACCACGCTCGACTGCGACACAACCGTTCACCTACGCGAACGTCGTTTCATCCTTCAAGGAAGCTCACCTTCGCGCAACTGAAGTACAACCACGTTGCACCATCTTTTTCGAAGGCGAATGGAAGAACGCCAACACTTACGGTTATTGCGTCATTATGGTTGAAAATTCGGATCAAGATGTCCAGGTCACCTTTTATCTCACGGACGCTCATGAGATGAACTGGGTAACGGAGTTTCTTGATGCGCCGTTCTTTGCGCGTGGTGAAACCGAAAAGCTCTTTGGCCTTATTAATTCCGGACACGACATTCGCGGAGAGAAGATCGGTCGCTTCCATGTCGATTTTCATCACTGGCGGCCGCGGCATGCCGAGATTATCGTATTTAGCTTTACTCCGGTTCGAACACGGAAAGTTTAAATCATTCTGAGTCTGAAGCCCGACGGGATCCAAAGCGCAGCATTTTCCGGAAAATCGCCTACGACAATCGCGGGATTAATGTCTATCGCGCGCAGCAGGCGATAAATATTATTGCCATTCTGGCTCTTTTAAGCATCGCGCAATGATTAGCGTATAGAGCGCCATCGTCACTGCCACGCCGACTGCAATCACGTATGCCATTTTGTTACCTCTCATTCGACACCTCAGCAAAAGCTGCTGCGTTCCGCTCGGCCGTACCGAGACTTGGCGTGTTCGGGACACGGATGACCCCAGCGATCGCATCGGCAACCATGTGTTTGCGTGCCTGAATCCACGTCGTTCGCTGTTGTAATTGGAACGTGACGGAACTCGCGTGTTGGCGGACTCACTGGTTTCGGTAGAGCACAGCATTGATCGAGGTATTCATTAATTGTTAGAACAACATCTGTTTTCATAATCGTTTCTCTTTCCGATCGGAGCCTACGGTGGGAAGGGGAAGGACACTCCACCTGGATTGGCTTTTGCTTTGCAAAAATTGCGTTAAGGCAAGCAATGATTCTTTAACCGGCAGCGATTTTCGGAATTTCAACCAAAGTCAGCGTCAATCCTTGATTACGAAGAATCCTGTTTCGCCTCCGCCGGAGGTGACATTAACGATTGGCGAACTGGATAGACGAACCATCGCGCCGCAGACGTTGCCTCGAAAGAGAAATGGGTTCGTATCAACAAACATCGGCTGCAACTTCCATTCGGTTTCGCTGAAGATCGGAAACATTTCCGGGTGCAAATCGAGCGCGTCCTGCACGATATAGTCGGCTGAAAGCGCGGTTGCGATCGCGTTGTCCCACTCGCGCTCATCCGCCTGCGAGCCGAAATAAACGCCGTGTCCGCCGTAATCGTCGTTGGGTTTGAGAACAAAAGGCGAGCGATTCCTGCGGATGAATTCGAGCAGATCGATCGTGCGTCCATTGCGCGTCGTCTTATTGCGCTCGACCATCGCTGTCGAGATTGTTAAGATTCGCAAAGGGTGAACGCCCAAAATACGTCCGCAGAGAGTAAACCGGATCTCCCACTCGAGATCGCACACGTCCTGTTAATCGATGTGGTGGGTTATTCGAAACTGCTCGTCAACGAGCAGATTGAAGTGCTGCAGGAACTCAACCAGATTGTGCAAAGCACGGAATGTTTTCGCACTGCGGAAGCGAGCGAGAAACTCCGTCGGGTGCCGATGGGAGACGGGATGGCGCTCCTTTTCTTTTATAGCCCGGAAGAGCCTGTGCGATGTGCGCTCGAGATCAGCCGGATCCTGCAAGAGCATCCGCATATTCAGGTGCGGATGGGAGTTCACAGCGGCCCGGTCAACCGAGTCAGGGATGTAAACGACAAAACAAACTTCGCGGGATCGGGAATCAATGTCGCTCAGCGCGTAATGGATTGCGGCGATGCCGGGCACATTCTTTTGTCCGGGCACGTGGCTGACGACCTGTCCGAATACCGGCACTGGCAGCCGTACTTGCATGATCTGGGTGAGTGTGAGGCGAAGCACGGCCTGCGCTTGCACGTGTTTAACCTCTACAAGGATAATCTGGGCAACCCACAGGTTCCTGACAAACTCAAGCGACGAAGATGGAAGCAGCGAGGCGGTGCGATTCGCCCAGTCACCCTCCCTCGACCCCGAAAGTTCCTGCTTACGGTTGCTTTGGCTGTGTCGGCTGTCGCGCTGGCAGTCAGTGTCTCAATCTTTCTTCGTCGGGGATGGCCAAGCGTTGCACGGATACCTGCTGAAGGTCGTCCTTCGGTATCGATTGCCGAAAAAAGCATAGCGGTGCTCCCCTTCGAAAACCGGAGTGAGGAAAAGACCAACGCCTACTTTGCCGATGGCATCCAGCAGGAGATTCTGACCCGCTTATCCAAGATCGCCGATCTGAAAGTGATCTCGCGTACATCCACGCAGCAGTACAAAAGCGCGCCTGAAAACCTGCCCGAAATTGCGAAGCAACTTGCCGTCGCCCATATCCTGGAAGGAAGCGTGCAGAAGAGCGGCGACGCCGTGCGGGTGAATGTACAGCTGATCAAAGCAGCTAATGATTCCCAACTTTGGGCTGATACGTTTGATCGGAAACTGACCGATATCTTTTCAGTGGAGAGTGAAGTGGCCAAAGCCGTTGCCGATCAGTTGCGAGCAAAACTCACTGGTCAGGAAGAGCAAGTGATCGCCGCCAAACCGACGGACAACACCGAAGCTCACGATGCCTACCTGCGTGGGCTGGCTTATACACTGAAAACGGCAGTCACACCCGCCAATTCCCTTGGCGCGCAGAAATATCTCAGAGAAGCGGTGCGCTTGGACCCGAAGTTCGCCCTCAGTTGGGCGCTGCTGTCATACGTTGATGCGGTCGGCTACGTCACACTGACTCTTCAACCCACGGTCGACCTCCGGGAAGAGGCACGGCAGGCAGTCGAAAACGCCCTCACGCTTCAGCCCAATCTCGGCGAGGCCGTGATGACCAAAGGATATTATCACTACTCCTGCCTAAAGGATTACGACACTGCGGTGCGTTACTTTGAGCAAGCACGTCAGCTTCTACCGAATAGCAGCCGAATTCCTGAATCGCTGGCTTATGTCACGCGGAGGCGAGGCCAGTGGGACCGGAGCGAAGCCTACTTCAACGAAGCCGAGCGGCTCGACCCGCGCAACGTTAACCTGATCAGCCAGCATGCCCTTACCTATAACGCACTTCGTCGTTTTCCCGAAGCGCTGCGAAAGTTTGATCAGGTTCTCGATATTACGCCGGATGATGTGGATACCCTCGCGATAAAGGCGAATATTGCGCAAGCCGAAGGAGACCTGCTGCGCGCCTCGGCGATCCTCGCTCCGCTGCATCCAAACGCCGACGACTCCAGTGCGGTGGAAACACAAGTTTACCAAGCGATCCTGGAGCGCCGCCCTGCACCAGTCATCCCTCGGCTAAAGGAAATACTGGCCAAGCCTGATCCA
>JBKPQL010000055.1:0-24083 GCA_046734045.1 Verrucomicrobiota bacterium | reverse complement strand
CTTTCCAATAGGTTCCGGTCACGCAAAAACTGAGTGAAGGTGATTAAATCGACGGCGCGACCGCTCTGGTAAAAATCGACAAGCGCGCCAAAAATCGTTCTGTTCACCGGATTATAGAAGTGCTCGCCGGTAAGCTTCTCTATCGATTCTGGGATTGCTTTATTCGGAGAAATCATCATCGAGCCAAGAACACCTTTCTCGGCGTCCTCGCTATGCGGCAACACTTGCACAACGTTCGACTGGCGGTATGTTGCGCGGTCAGAAAGGTCGTTGCCGCGTCGCTCGGTTCCCGCCGAGCGTTCGCTTTTTATGGGCGGCGCGCTCATTTAGAGAGCGCGGCCTCCACGTCCGAAATCCGATAGCGAAAATTCCGAGCGTTGATTTTCCAAAACGGGATTCGGCGCTGTGCGCGATACGTCGCGAGCGTGCGCGTTGTGACTTGAAGATGATTGGCGAGCTGGGCCGTCGTGACCGGCTGCTCGGCGGTGAAAAAAGTCTGCTGTGGCATTATGAAATCCTCCGGTGTTGTTTGAAACTGAAAAAAAGCAGGTTGCTTCCTGCTCTCGCTCTTGCCGCCCGACCTCCGCCGGAAGCCGTCCAGCACATTCGAGTTCAGTCCCACCGGGACGCCACAGCACCGCTGCGACCAACGCTGACGCCGCTCACGGCACCGCCATGTGGTGGCCAGCAATTGTTACGATGATACTCGCCTGAACATATCCGAAGTCAAACTGTTTCTGCAAGTTGTTTCACTAGAGTCGAAACCGCGCGCAGAAAAATCGGTGTGCCTCACGAGAGCGGCGAGGGAATGGATGAGAATGGCTCGAAGCGTCGCGAATTCATTCGTTTTCCAACGTTCACCAGCGCCCCAAAAAATCGCCGAGATCGACGGGGCCGCTAAGATGCATTCCCGGCCCAATCAAAACGATTCTGGCGGCCTCTGGCGCGTGGTAACGGCCATTCTGGAAACTTGCATGACGCCAGCATGACGCCAATTGCCGGAATAACTTTCATTTTCTTTCATTTCCGGGCTTTTGGGAAATCACGAGGGAAAACACGAAAAACAGCGTTTTTCCCTCTGAAAACTGAGGTGGCTGGGGGCGGAATCGAACCGCCGACACGCGGATTTTCAGTCCGCTGCTCTGCCAACTGAGCTACCCAGCCGTTGAGATGTCGATCTCTGCATTTCTGCGAGCCTGCGAGGCTGTCAGTTAAGCAGAAAACGCCAAACGCTCAACGTCCAACATCCATGTTCAAATCAGAATTTCCTCGGCAATTCGACCGCCCGACGCAACAGACGCAAATAATGAGGCCGCGAAATTTCGACCGCGCCAAATTGTGCGAGATGCGGGGTAAGCCATTGCGTATCGAGCAGAGCGAACTTCTTTGCGCGCAGGTGTTCTACCAGGGCTACCAACGCGACCTTGGATGCGTCCTTGACGCGGTGAAACATCGATTCGCCAAAAAAAGCGCCGCCGATCGCAACGCCGTAAAGCCCGCCAACCAGCTCGTTCTTGCTCCATGCCTCCACCGAATGCGCATAGCCAAGAACGTGCAAGCGCTCATAGCTCTCGACGATTTCGCGATTAATCCATGTGTCTCTGCGTGTAGCGCAGCCGTGAATCACCTCGCCGAATTGACTGTCGATCTTGATTTCAAAAATTTTCCGGCGCCAAACGCGGCGCAAAGCATGAGGAACATGGAAGCCTTCCAGCGGAATAATGGCGCGCGGGTCAGGTGAGAACCACCCAATGGAATCGTCTTCCATCGCCATCGGGAAAACGCCCAGTCGGTATCCTTGCAGCAAAAGTTCAGGCGGAATCATGTGCGCGCGGGTTTACGAATATCACAATGCGGCCTTGTGTTGGCTCTAAATCCTCATTCCGCAATTGCAATGCAGGGCCCACTCCCTAAAATAAGCAGATGAAGCGCCTCTCCATCCTTGGAATCTGCGAAGGACTAGCCTTGCTCCTGATCGCATGGATAGTTATGGGCGGCTGCGCTGACCCACTGGAACAACGCAGCGCACAAGAGGTGCAAGCACAACTTGAGCGTGGCGTCACTGGACAAGGGACGCTTGTTCCATTCGAGCGCTCTCCAGACGATCCAGCAGGCCAGCACAGCGTGCCGCAAACTCATCCGTAGCGCGTGAAAACCGTCTCGTCATCGGCGCATTCAAAGATTCTTATTCTCGATTTCGGCTCGCAGTACACGCAGGTGATCGCCAGACGCATCCGCGAGTTGCAGGTGTATTCTGAGATTGCGCCGTTCAACATCTCTTCAAAACAAGTCGCTGCTCTTGCGCCGAATGGAATCATTCTTTCCGGCGGCCCGGCGAGCGTTTATGATAAGGGCGCGCCGCAAATCGATCCGGAGATTTTTTCGCTAAACATTCCCGTGCTGGGAGTTTGTTACGGGCTGATGCTGATGGCCCATCATCTTGGTGGCCAAGTCGTGTTCACGGGACGACGCGAGTATGGCTCTGGCACGTTGCGAATCACGAACCGCTCGGAACTCTTGGAAGGATTAGGCAGCCAACTCGACGTCTGGAACAGCCACGGCGATGAGGTCACGGAGTTGCCGAAGGGTTTTCGTGTCGTCGGGACGACCGAAGGTTGCGACTTCGCAGCGGTGGAAGATCGACGGCGCAAACTTTACGGTTTGCAGTTCCATCCCGAAGTCGTTCATACACCGCGTGGCAGGGAAATCCTGCAAAATTTTGTCTATCACATCTGCCGCTGCGCGATGGACTGGACCATGGGTTCATTCATTGAAGAAGCTTGCGCGTGCATCAGAGAGCGGGTCGGCGACCAAAAAGTCGTGCTCGGGTTAAGCGGCGGCGTCGATTCCTCGGTGACAGCCGCGCTTCTTCATAAGGCGATCAGCGACCAGCTCACCTGCATTTTCGTTAACAACGGATTGCTGCGCGAGAGAGAGGAAGAAATCGTCCAACGCGTTTTCGGCGAAAACTTCCACGTCCGGTTAAAATATGTGGACGCAAGCGAACGTTTTCTCACGCTGCTCAAAGGCGTGACCGATCCAGAAACCAAACGCAAACTCATCGGCAATGAATTCATCAAGGTTTTTCAACACGCCACCGAGGAATTGCTCGAAGAGGACCGAAGAAACGGCGATCGCAAACTCGCCGCAGCGAGGCCGTCCCGTGGCAAACATGGCGGCTACAAGTTTCTCGCCCAAGGCACGCTTTATCCGGATGTGATTGAGAGCGTCTCAATCGAGGGCAATCCGGCCCAGGTGATTAAGAGCCATCACAACGTGGGTGGCTTGCCGGAAAAGATGCACTTCGAGCTCGTCGAGCCGGTGCGGCAATTATTTAAAGATGAAGTGCGGCAAGTTGGATTGCAGCTGGGCTTGCCGAAAGAAATCGTGTATCGGCAACCTTTCCCGGGGCCGGGCCTCGCCGTTCGCATCCTCGGTGAGGTCACGCCCGAGCGATTGTCGATCTTACGCGAGGCGGACACGATTGTGCAAAGCGAAATGGTAGCGGCTGATTGGTATTACAAAGTCTGGCAATCATTCGGCGTTTTGCTTCCCGTACAGTCGGTCGGCGTCATGGGCGACCAACGCACGTACGAAAACACGATCGCATTACGCATCGTGGAAAGTCAGGACGGTATGACCGCCGATTGGGTGCGCATTCCTTACGAACTGCTGGCACGCATTTCGAATCGTATCTCCAACGAGGTCAAAGGCGTCAACCGCGTCGTTTACGATATCTCCAGCAAACCGCCCAGCACCATCGAGTGGGAGTGAATTGACGTTCGATTGTCGGTTGAGGAACCTTCGAATCAGTCGATCTCCGCGATGGCGCTTATGAATTCGGCGAAGTCCTTGCCGTTTCGCGCGGCGTGATTGAGCGCGTCCAGCCGGGCATCCATCGCTGCTTCGGGCAAGGCAATACGCCGCGGCTGCGATCCATTGGCGAAAACAATTTCGTCCCATTGGATCGAGGAAATCTCATCATTGAAACGCGCCACTGCGCGGCCGCGGAAAAATGCGCGCGTCGTTTCCGGCGGGCTAAAGATCGACGCCTTGATTTCTTCTTCGTTGGTGAATCGGCGTATCAGGCCTTTGCGCACCAGCTCGTAATACAGGCCATGTTCAAGATCGACATTGTGATACTCCAGGTCGATTGACTGCAGCCATGGGTCGCTCCAGGAAAGTTTTTCCTCCTCTTGGAGTGTATTCAGCAAGAATTTCTTCGCTGCCCAATCGACACGATCCCGAGCAAACATCACATCGCTCTCCAGATCGTTGAGAACATTTTCCCATTCGCGCAAAACCCACTGTTGCTCTTCAGTTGCGCCGTTCTTGTTCTTACTCGCGGCGCGCAGGTAGATTCGCTGCACATCAATGGCCGAAATTTTCCGGCCATCCGTGAGCTCGATGATCCAGTCGCACGTCTGATCGCGGCTGATTGATTTGTTGGCATTAATTGGTTGCGCGATCTCAAGCTGCGGCGCTTCGCCGCGTTCAATCAGATCGAGCACGAGCGATGTGGTGCCCACTTTCATGGCCGTTGCCCATTCGCTCATGTTCGAGTCGCCCAGGATTACGTGAAAACGCCGAAACCGGCTCGCGTCGGCATGCGGTTCGTCACGCGTGTTGATCAGCGGGCGACGATTCATCGTATCGATGCTGACCACCACACTAAAAAAGTCCGCACGCTGGGAAATTTGATAGACACCTGGCGCACCCGATACGCTCTCCGCTTCGACGCCCATCTTGCCCGCACCCGCGAAAATCTGTCGAGTAATGAGAAACGGCAGAATGCCGGCCACAAGCCGGTCCCATGCGATGTCGCGGCGCACCAGGTAATTGTCGTGACAACCGTAACTGTGCCCGACAAAGTCGGTGTTATTCTTGTAGAGCCGGACCTCGCGGTCGCGCGGCAACTTCTGGTTTCGACGCCGCGCGCATTCAGCAAGAATCCGCTCGCCTGCTTTGTCTTGCGCGACGATTTGCCGCAGGGTCGTGCATTCCGGCGTGGAATATTCCGGATGCGCATGGTCATTGTAAAAGCGAGCGCCGTTAGAGAGCACGAGGTCGCTTTTAATTTCTTCGAAGCTGAGGGGGCGATTCTTGTCGATCTCGTAGTAGGCGGACTCATCAGTGTCCTGGAGCAGTTCGCGCGCGCGAAACCCGCGAGCGTCGAGATGCGGATCCTCCAGATCGTAATCCCATTTCATCAATGCGCCGTGCTCGGTATAGCGCCCAACCAGTTCGATGGATTCGGCCACAACATCAACAGTCTCCGCGCCGCTCACGGTGATCCCGTATTCGGTCTCAAGTCCGAAGACGCGTTTCATCGAGAAAAAAGAAGGCACATTCGCGTCAGATCACGCCAGACGGGCGCTTGGTCGATTCGGTTGCAGGCCGGATCGGCGAGATTTTGACGACGTTTTCCGGATCGTAATCAATTAGCTTGAGCCAATCTTCGGTGATGTCGGTAGTGGGGAAAATATCGTTCTCCACGTACTCGGCATTGAACGCCAGTTGTAAGTCGGTTTCGCGAATCCCTTCCTCCTGTTGAGTGGCAATGGCCCGTTTGATCGCCAATGCTTTCGCGCGCTCGACAATCGACGCGATTATTGCGCCGCTGATAAGGTCGCTGCGATAAAGAGTCTCTTTGCGCCCACTACGCAATGTCACTTCTAGAAATTTGTTTTCGTCACGGCGTGTGAATTGCCAGTCCACAAACCGCTCGATCAACCGCTCAATCGATGCGCCGATCCCGTCGGCTTCTTTCGCCAGCACGCCGTCGTAAGGCAAATCATCCGTGAGATAAATGCGGTAGATTTCGCGGGTGCCCTGTTTGTCCGGACGATTGACTTTGATTTTTCGGTCGATCCGGCCTGGACGCAAAATCGCAGGATCGATTAGGTCGGCGCGATTCGAGGCAAGAATAATCACTACGTCGTTGAGCGAATCGATCCCGTCCATTTCGGAGCAAAACATCGGGACAAGCGTGGACAGAATGTTCGAATACCGCGACGCGCGCCGTGTTCCGAGAATCGATTCAGCCTCGTCGATAAAGAGGAATGGCATGAAACCTTCGCTGCGTTTCTCGCGAGCAGTCGCAAAAATCTCCCGCACCATTCTTTCCGACTCGCCCACCCACATATTCAAAATCTCTGGGCCCTTCACGTGCATGAAATATTCGCGCATTTCCGAGCCGGTTTTTTCGCAAAGTTGCTTGGTCAAATTGTAGGCGGTCGCTTTGCCAATCAGGGTTTTCCCGCAACCCGGCGGACCATAGAGCAGAAAACCTTTTGGCGTGGCATGCTGAAACTTTTTAAACAGGTCGACATGCAACAGCGGAAGCTCGATCGCGTCTTTGATTGCCTGGAGCGCGGCCTCCTGGCCGCCAACCTTTTCCCATGGCAGCTCCGGCACATTATCGAGGTAATATTCCTGCGACTTCGTGCTGGAGAGCATCTCGAGCGCCATTCGGTAATTTGAGTCAACACGAACTTCGTCGCCTGATTTCAACGTGGACTGCGCCAGATCAGCCGAGCGTTGAAGCACCATCGAGTGCAACCCGTGCTCCGAACCGACGCGCAACCGATCCTTGCCCAGGATCTCAGTGATTTTCGTTACCGGCCCGGCCGTCTCAAACCCGAGATCGCCGACGATGACGAAAGCTTCATTGACCAGCACGCGCGTTCCTTTTTTCAATTTTGCCAGCGGAATGCGCGGATCGACATTGCAGTAGTAATCGGCGCCTCCCACTACAATATGTGCGGTCTCCTTAGAGGTGGCACCGAGAAACGTCCCGATCCGGTTCGCGGGCGAAGTCACTTTCTTAATGACTTCTTCGAGTTTTTCGATCATCCGGCGCGCTTCGACCATCGTCTCCTGCTGATCGTAAATTTGCGGGCGCAACTCCAGTAGTTGGCGTCGCGTCGGATCGCCTGGAGACAACGATGCGATCACACGATCAAATGCATCGAGAAGATTATCCGGACCCGCGTCCCCTTCCCCGCCCTGCAATCCTTCGCTGCGCTCGTCGCTCATTCTGGTTTGGGTCAATCCGCCGAACCGAGTATCATTATAGCTTTATTGAACGCATTCGCAATGTTCACTCGCGAAACCTTTCGGAGTTCGACGCGCCTGCTATACAAAATGTTCAACCACCGTGTCGAGCTTGCGTTGCGCAAAAGTGTCCTCTTCCTCTTGCTGTTGCTCTGCTGCCGTGTTGTAGCCGTGGCGAACGCGGATGCTTTTTACTCTTAATCCGGCACGACACGGATTTCACGAACCCACATGAATTAGAAAACAAACGGATTGATTCAAATCTTATCAGATTCGTGACAATTCGTGTTCCATCAGCAGTGAAAAAGGACGCGAAAGTTGCGGCTGGAGAGAGCCGCCGCTACAATTTGCTCTTCCGCGAGGAGCCTTAGCTCAATTGGTTAGAGCGCCGCCCTGTCACGGCGGAGGTTGCGGGTTCGAGCCCCGTAGGCTCCGGATTCTCAATTTCATAGGTAGAACTGCCCTGAAAACCGCGTTCATGGCAGGAATTCATGACAGTTTCATGACGAACGCGCAGCCCTCGCCCGCTTCTCAGGATCGCGCTAGAATCGTTTCTAGTTGCCGAATGGCAAATTTTCATGCTGCCATGATGTCATCGACGAAGCGTGCGCACAGTTACGAAGTGCGCCCGCGCAAGGACAATGCGGCGTCGATCTAATTTCCGATGCGCTACCATTCGGTCGGCTGTGGTACGCTGAGCCAAACGCCGTCAGCAATGCGATCCACTATATAAACTTTCGTAGCCGGTTACACTAAGCAGTGATTCGCGTTTACGATGACGATGGAAACGTGATCGAGACGCACGAGCACGCTGGCAACTTCAAAGAGTAGTGAGTTCATTTTTGCACCTGGAAACGGCGCGGCTGCTATCAAAAGGGGGACAAGCCCCCCATAGTGGGTTCCGGGGGAGGTGGAGGTGTGGTTGTGGTCGTGGTCGTGTCCGATTCGCTCGCGCAAGAGACTAGCATTAGAGCGAGGATCAAAAGTGCAGAAGAAAGAATAATCGAGCGAGGAGTTTTCATAGATTTTGGCTAGTGGAAGTTCACGACTCTCGGTAGAGATGGTTGTCGTGTCAACGCCCGTAACGGACGAAGCACTGTATCCGTATGGGTAATTCCGTACGAAGGTAACGCCGGCGAAAAAAACAACACCATCAAGAGACCGAATAGGCAAAGCCGCATTAGATTTTTATTTTTCATTGAGAGGCTGTTCCTTTGAACTGAATCAATGAATTCATGGTTCTTCCTTCCTTTTTCCCCGCTGAGTTGATTCTGGTGCGCGGCGATCCGGAAGAGGCGAAGAACCCAGCGGGGGAAATGTCCTCCGCCTGATTCGGAATCCGTTTTGGATTAAGATGTAGGGTAATGTCCTATACCCATGGAGCCTATAGCACGTTAGTCGTACGTACGCTCCACCGTGTGAGTTGTATTTCTCGCCATCGTTCGCCCGTTGGAATCAATCGCTGAGACGCGGCGCCAACTCCAACCGGCTTTGCTGAGAGTCTCGGCGATAACCGGGTCGCCCCATCCTTCCCCTTCGCATTGGACTAAAGTCCTATATGCGGCTGTCGGCACTGCTGGTAAAATCATCCTTGATTACGTCATCCGACGTTTCAACGCATCTTCAGCCCAACTGAAAAGCGGACTGGATCTTCGCTGAGACACCGCTTAGCGCGATCTCCAGGTTCAACTGGAGCCCCGAGTCACCTGAAGCGAGGCAGCTGTTGAAAGCGGCTCGTCAAGATGGTTCCTCGTTCCGCGCGGATTTGGAGCAGTCAACCTCTGAATGAAAGGCCGTTTATGAAATTCGCTAGCCTCACCAACTCAATAGCCGTGCCATACCAAACCCACAATCTGATCACCGAGAAGATTTTCGTATCTGCGATCGTAGGCGGTTGTGCTGTAGTGTTCGTTTTGCAGGCAATCAAGACCGTCAAAGATCGGCGTGATAGCAATCGGATTTACGCGGTTCTCCACCGGTTTGCTCAAGATGGGCAGCACACGTTTCGGAGCTCAGGAACGATTTCTGGAATAACAAAGCTAACCGAATCCCGTATCTCAGAGTTGTGCAGCAGGCACCCCAACATTGAACGTAAGGAACACGAGCGTCATATGTGGCGTGTCGTAAATTGACCGTTCGCCACACCCCTTATCTGGCGCAGTAAGGATTAGATTGCGAAGCAATGGAAACGCTGGCGAGACAAATCGAACACGGAATGCATGGCAAGTGGAGGCACTGCGCGATTTACGAGCGGGACTTGGAACGCCTTTGGCCACTGAATGAGAAAGATCGGGAAGCAAAGATTGCGCAATTTGCAAGGCAATATGGATTCCGTCTGAGGTTCTACAGCAAAGGAATGTGCGCCATTTTCGACAAATGGCCCCCCGCAAAGACCGGCGCGGCTTCGATCTGATTAGCGGCGCGCTACCGTTCGGCCGGCTGTGGTTATCTCGATGCCGCGGCCGCTGTTGGCTACGCGAAGTTCTATAGGCGCTCACACAATGCCGTGATTCGCGTTTACGATGAAGCGGGCAACGTGATCGAAACGCACGAACACGTTGGCGAGTTCAAAGAGTGGTGACGCCGCTTTGTTTCCCGCTTGCGGGTTTTGTAGCCGAGTCCGAGATTAAAAATGGATCGCTCTAGTGAAACGATCCACCAATCGCAACAAGGCAACAGGGCGCCCGCCTTGCGGAGATGAATTACCCAAACAAGATCCAATCCCACCCAAGCCGGCGGCCGATCAGCCTGTTTTGGTGTTCCTGTGCCAAACTACAATACCCAGCGGCCGCGAGTTCAGAACAAGAAAACGTGGTGGCGATGTTGACTTCGTGCGACGCTGGCGCAAAGTAATATTTCCACGAAATTGGCGATTGCTGCAAAGACAACGGCATGGTAAAAACTCAACTGGACGCGATCTGGGAGGCCCTTTCGCGTATGAGTAAAAACATCAATGTAATTCGATCTGTTTGGCGCCGCCGAGCCAAAAAGGACGTCAAAATTCGTGACCTCCCGCCACTAGCAGACGTCAAAGGTGGCGGCGGCGTTAAGAGCGAATCCAAACCCACCACTGGCGACACTGGCGACACTGGCGGCGGTGGCGCCACGGGCACCACAGGCAGCCGGTAATAAAGCTAAACGATTACGGCAACATTCGCTGCGCGAAATCGTAATTCAAATTAGGACGCTACCGATCTAATCAGTGATCCGCTGCCGTTCGGTCGCCTGTGGTACGGCGAGCCAAACGCGATCAGCAACGCAATCGGCTACGCCAAGTTTCGCAGCCGCTCACATGAGGCTGTGATTCGCGTTTACGATGAATGCTGGCAACGTGATTGAAACGCACGAGCACGCGGGCGATTTTAAGGAACCGTGAGTTTTACTCGCATCACGTCGCACTTCCCGCTAGCGTGTTCTCATTAGGCGCCTTCCATCCCTTACGCATGAGCATCGCCCACGAGCTTGAACGCCTCTCCAAGCTTCACGCTGAGGGTGTGTTGAGCGACGAGAAGTTCACCAGAGCAAAGAGTCAGCTTTTATCGACTCCAGGTTTTTCGAGGATGCCTTTTAAGAGTATCCGTCGCCAGTCCACACGAACATTTTGTGGCTTACCACTGTAGGCTGTTGCTATTAGTCCGGATCTCGAGCGTGGGGAGATGCGCGGACACGCTCGCGGCATCTTCGCGTTGGGCGATATTGCTACGGGCTGGTTCACCTGCGGAGGGTTAGCGCGTGGTTTGTTCGCCATTGGCGGCGGTGCCGTTGGTGTCGTAGCACTTGGGGGCGGTGCGGTGGGTGGGTATCCTCTTTGCATTAGGAGGCGCCGCGGTTGGTGGCATCGCTTTCGGTGGAGCTGCTCTCGGTGTTATTGCTGTTGGTGGTGGTGCGTGTGGCTACTATGCCTTGGGCGACGGCGGCGTTGGCGTCCATACCATATCTGCGATGCACCAAGACCCCGCTGCACGTGATTTCTTCCAGGAGTATTTTCCCTGGCTGGCCAAGCTGTTTCACCATTGAGCACTGACCAGACGCCTAACAGCTTCGTTTTGAATTTTACGTGGTAGCGGCTCGAATCGCAGATTCGAGTTCCAGAAAAACCGTCAGCTTTTCATCCGCCGGCACAACGAAACGCTTCCCGTCGTCGCGATGTGCGTCTGCAATCCAGATCGTTCGCCCGTTGGAGTCAATCTAATCTCTGATGTGCTGTGAATGCGGGATCTTTTCACGCTTGACCGTTCGCTTGCTGCAATCAAGAATACAGTCAGGGCTGCCTTGAGTGAGGATCAGCTCAATAGAGGATTATTTTTCATGCCGGGGAGCGCGAGCGCCAATGTTCGGGCTCACCTTTTTTTAAAGCTATACGTCCGCACTCTTCGCTTGCTGCGATAAGCGTACAGTGGGCTGCCTCGGGGGAGGATCAGCCCATTTTAGAGGTTGGCTTCATAAATGGGGGAGCGCGAGCGAGGAGGTTCGCGCTCCTTTTTTCTAAGCAACACGACTGATGAAGGCGTGGAAGTTCTCCGGATTTTCATGCTTGACCCGTTCGCTCGCTGCGATCAAAGACGAGGGTGGATACTTCATGAGCGGGCGCGAGCGTATCTTCCTTCGCTCGCGCTCTTTTTTCTAAGCAACACGGCTGCACAGGATCGCTCTAGACTCGTTTTTGATTGCCGAATGATGAAATCTTGCTCATCACTCGACTCTGTGGCAAAAGCGCACCCATGTATTCGAGGCATTCCCGCCGGAAATCGAACCACTGCGCGCTTTACCATATCGCGCTCGGGTTAACGATGATTGCCGTATGCGTGTCGGCTGATGCGGAAAACGCCGCGATACTCGATGACACCGCTCGGCTACTCGCGGGTTTGCCGGTGACCGGGCAGCTCGCGTCTTTCACGCAAACCGGCGGGTGGCAGGCGCACGCTGCCGCGATGGACAAGGCATGGAAGACCAAGGAGCACTTTCAGCTCGGCCCGATCGCTTCGTGGATGGATTCGCACGCCGGCGAGTATTATCACAGTTCGGCGACGATGTATTACATGTTCAGCGGACCGGATTTTCTCTACGCCTACGCCTTTTTTCCAAACGCGAGCACTTATATCCTGGCTGGCCTCGAACCAGTCGGCCAGGTGCCAGATCTGACGCGAATGAATCCGGAAACGCTGAATTCCAATCTTGCCGGATTGCGCAACTCGATGAGCACGCTCCTAATCACGCACTATTTCGTGACCGAGGAAATGAAAGCCGAGCTGGGGCGCAGCAATCTCAGTGGGACAGTTCCGATTCTTTATGTTTTTTTGGCGCGACTTGGTTGCACTGTGCTGGATACAACTTTCGTCCATAATCCGGCTGACGGCGTGAGAATCACATTCAGTCACGGTGGCCCTTCGCAAACCTTATATTATTTCAGGACTGATCTCGCCGGAGACGGCAGCGGCTTTCTCCGATGGTGCGCCGGGCACGGGCACGGCCTCAGTTTGATCAAAGCTGCGTCTTATCTCATGCACGGCGAAGGTTTTTCCGGCGTTCGCAATTTTTTACTCGATCACAGCAGCTGTATTGTTCAGGACGACTCCGGAATTCCTTTGCGAGCATTCAATAAAAACTGGGCACTTGAGTTTTACGGACGCTTCATTCCTCACGGCGAGAAGTTTGGAAAATACGATCAGCAAGCGCTGGCCGAAATTTACCGACGAAACCCGCCACCTCCCGAGCTGGGCTTCGCCTTCGGCTACTGGTGGCAAGCAGAGCGCGGCATTCTGATTCTTGCGCGGCGAAAACAACTCCCGAGCCTACGGGGCCGGTAATCCGGCAGCCGCGGGATCATTTTTGCTTTCGCATTTTTCTCCCGGCGACAAGATCGAGAATTGCTCGGCGCAATTTCTCGCGGTCTGCTGGATTGTCCGCGTCGAGTTTAAGGTTCATCGCCTCCGCGACCGTTTTAGCGTAAGCAATGCCCTGCTGCTCGACCAATCGCTCCCAACGTTCATTGGCCATAACCTCGATAAGATTGGAGACGGAACGGTTCTCTAAAGATGCCATTTTTTCCAGTTTGTTCCGTTGCTCCTCACGCACCGTCAGGTTGAGCTTCCCTTTGTTCTTGTTCTTTTTGGATTTCGCCATTCGCACTTTTTTACACCTCGTCTCTTCATAGCCGATCACGCAGGCTGAAAGCAATAAATCTTATACGCTAAAAAACGTCGTCGCAAAATCTGTTCTTGACATACGCCATAACTGCGTATAAAAGGCAACATACAATAAGCGGGAACCGCCAGTCACTAACACGCCTCTTCGTCGAAAAACAGCGACAACAAACTCCGACACGTCGCGCAAGATGCTTCGCATGGGCGAAACCCTGACCCTTCTTTATCGTTTACATCAAGATCAAAATCGTTTGCGAACAAGCCTCGTTACATTGGCTCGAACCGACGCAGGCGAGAGTGCGGTCGAGGTGCAAGTGAAACGAACGCCGTGCTCCACCGACAAGATCGTTCGCCCGTTGGAGTCAATCACTGAGACACAGCCCCAGCTCCAACCGGCTTTGCTGAGATTGTCAGCGATGATTTCGCTAAGTCATTGACCGCCAGGTTTGGCAGGTTTTTGGTGCGTGCTCCCATTGTATCTTGGTGCGGCCTCCCATTGTAAACTGACTCTCTCAAGACTGCTAAATCCGGTGGTGCTTTTAACTCCGGTGTTGCTGACGATATTGCCGTTATCATCAACATCGATCCATCGACCATTACCCCCGATAAGCGTTCCCGTCTCGTTGGGACACCAAACCGAGTGTATGTGTTTCTCAGCCGACGCCGTGGTGGCCGGCAGATCGAAGTTGAGCTGAGTGGGTTTGCCCAACTGCGTCTTGGCATTTGGGATTGACGCTTTGACTGATCCATTGACAACGAGGGTGACTTTATAAGTGCCAATCGCCAAGCCACTGGAGATGTAGTGGCCGCTGCCATCGGTCTTGGCAATCTTGGAAAAATTTTTCGCTTCAATCCGGACATCGGCGCCTTTGATTGGGCGTCCGGTGGGGTCCTTCACAACGCCTTCAAGAGCCGACGTCCCAACTGGCAGCGCTTGCACTCTGGGAGTAAGCGCAAAACAAGTGAGCACGACCGGGATCAGAAGGGATACTACCCGCAACGGCGAGCGGCCCATTAAATTTCCTAATAGGAGAGACGTTGTTTTCATAATCTCCGCGTTTTGCGAAAATTCCGCGAGCTTGTCAATGGCAAAAATCGGTAACCTCGAATCGCCGTTTCCGTTTGCGCGTTGCGCCGCAGCGGGTTCGAGCCCCGTAGGCTCCGGATTCTCTAGTTGAAAATACCCGTCCACTTTCGCGGCGCCGCACGTTTGAATTGCTCGCGCCGTCGGCGGCGAAGTAAGTCACGTGCTATTGCCAGGCACAAGCGTCGCGTCAAACGACAATTTCTTCCCTGCGCCGACGATGAGGAGGAAGAGAAGTCCGAGCCACATGGAAAAATCTGTGCGTGCCTCGTGCATCATGCTCCAGAAACCATACCGCGGGAGCTTCATCAGCGAGAAACTCCAGAAGCCATGACCAAGAAGCACCGGGATTTTAGTCGAAAGAATCGCGACACTGATATCGATGAGCAACACAATTGCTGCGAGCCGGGTTAGCAATCCGATGATCAACAGCGCTCCACAAACCACTTCACACGCACCAACAAATGGTCCCATGACCTGCGGCGCGGGGATGCCGATTTTGCCAAAGCGGCCGGCTCCAAGCTCCGTTGGATAAACAAACTTCTGAATTCCCTCGGACAGAAAAACGCTGCCCGTCATGAGCCGCACCAGAACCGTCGCCGCAGGCGCATTTGTCGAAAAGAGACGGCGCATCGTGATCTAAATTTTGGGCGTAAATTGCGCGAGATCGTAAATGCCGAATCGCTTCTCGATTCCCGCAACTTTATCTACAACCTTTTCGAACCCGTCCTCACCGAACAGCTCGTCTTCTTTCTTCTCGAAGTTTTCCCCCAAAGAATCGAATTCATGCGGCGACACGATTTTGCGGAACGCTGGGAAAAGGACGGTGTCCTCGCGTGCTTCATGCGGATTGTACATGCGGATGAATTGCTGCATGGAGGCGATCAGTTGCGCTCGTTCGGAGTCGTTCTTCACTGATTGTAAATTCGCAAATCGCAAAGTGACGTCTGTAACGCGCCGTCCGGCCTGATGCTGAACGCGAAGCACTTTCACCAGATCGACGAGTTGATTGGCTTTCTCAAAGCGCGGGAAAAGAAAATCTTCCTCCAGCTTCTCGTGATAATCTTCTACAAAGCTCCGAATGATTCGCGCGGCATCGGCCAGCGCGTCCAGCGGAAAATCCTGCTTCGCATCGAGCCGACGTAGTGCTTCACCGTAAATCAGAAGCACCCGCTTTAGGACGCCATGCTCGCGCATCAAATCTTCCGGCGGGCCAACCTCGATTTCTTTTTCCTCAGCTTGCTTCTCCTTTTCCGCACCACGCAGCACTTCCGATCCCACCAAGGCTGCACCGCCAAGAATAATGCCACTCCTGAGAAAAACTCTGCGATTAAGAATGCGCTCGTCTTGACGTCGATCTTTCACGTTTCGATCCGCGTTTATTCAAGTTGGAGAATCGAGTCTCAATTCGTTGATGAGCGTATCAGGGCAGCAAAATCGCGCCTAGAATTCAACGCCGCATGATGTGGATCGACAGGATCCGGTTTTGATGACGGGCAAGCAGATAATCGACAAAGTCGCCGATGATGGAGTTCGGCTTGTTTCCTAATTTCGTTACGACACGGCAAATCAAAGTCCTGCTGCGGCCGTGCCATTCCAGATTAATCGCTCCATGCGCGGTTTCGCTGTGGATTTTCGCCCAGCCATGTGGACGCCCCGGGCGCTGGTGTTCGGTCGGAATCAAATCAAAGCGCCGAAGTTGAGGATCGGTCATGATCTTTTCTCGCAGCGATCCTCGCCCGGTAGTGATGACTTGAATCACGGTTTGCACTTCACGCCTACGTTCAGCAGGAAATCGCTTCAATTGCAATGTTTGTTTAGAACGAATTCGTAGCTGCTACGCCACGTGTCCGCACCTCACAGAGGCGCGACTATAACTAATCTTCGAGCAGTGAACGGAACATGACGTAAACATCGACATATCCTTTTCTAGGATGGCGAAAGGCGCCGGGCAAAGTGCCAACGACCTTGAAACCGAGCTGCTCCCAAAGATGGATTGCCGGGGCGTTCGTACAAGCGACGAAGTTAAACTGCATGGCGCGAAAACCGAGTCGGCGCGCCTCGCTTAGACAATGCTCGGCCATTACGCGGCCTACTCCCGAGCCTTGCGCGTTTGCTGCGACCATGAAAGCAGCGTTGGCGACATGAGAACCGGGACCGACTTGATTCGATCTTAGAATGTAAGTGCCGACAATGCCGCCATCTTTTTCTGCGACGTAAGTATACGTATCGGCCCGAAACCAATAAGCGAGCGCCTCCTCGCGGGACATCTTCGAATCGAATGCGTAAGTATCGCCCGCCACGACAATCTCATGAAAAATATTCCAGATCGCATCGCAGTCTGCTTCAGTTGCTGCGCGTATTTCCATTTTTCCGAATAGAGTGTAGGGCAACCGCACCGGTTGCCGCAATTAAGCGACTAACAAAGCGCCAGCCACGCAACGAGCGCGGCGAGCATCTGTTCTGCACGCCGCGGTCCTTTGGTAAATCGGCCAAAAGTTTGGATCAGATGTCGCAGCTGATCCCTCGATTTTTTCAACTGCACAGCCGCTTTGGCGTAAATATCGCGCTCGATTAGAACCTCTGTCCGAACGTGGTGCGCGTGCAAAGCTTCTTCAAGCACGGATCGAAACAACTGCCCTCAAACGCGTGTGCGCGGATGTGTGGATTGGTAATCGAAGTGGGATCGATGTGGCTTCCCACCACAAGAGCAGCGCGCTTGATCCGGTAACCTTTTTGGCGATAACCAGCGAAAAGTGTTGAGATCGACTGTTGCGCGATGGATCGCACTACGCGCACGCGCCGGTTTACTGTTCTCGTGTCCGTTTCGAGTTTTCCGATCGCGGCGTGATACGGCTGTCGCGTCTCAGGAAACCGCGGATCAGACAAATCCATCTTTCAGTTATCGCGCAGCCGTAGCGAATCAACTGGACCCGTAAGCAAGACACCTGCTGCCCAACCGGATTTTACCCGAAAACCGAGAGTCGCATTTTCGGAATTCACCTGGCCTGAAAAGTGACCGGCACCGTCACGGCGCCTTCCTGGCCCGGAGCAGATTTCCATTGCCGGAAAGTATTGATCGCAGCTCGATCAAGGAACTGGTTTCCTGTTGATTGGATCATTTGGACGTTCGTCACCTTCCCTTTCGCGTCGAAGCTCAGCCGAAACTGACCCGAGCCAGAGACCCGCCGCCCCGAAACTTCCGGCGGAAAGCTCGGGGCGGGCGCATAGACTATTCGCGGTTTTGCCGATGGCTTCGGCGATGGACGCGTTTCAGGGTTCCCCGGCCATTTGGCCACGGCGTTGGATGCAATGGGGGAGAACAACTCCTCGATACTGCTCGATGGCCGAACCTCGGCTTTTTCGCCAGGCGACACAACAATACCGACAACTTCCCCATTGGCATTGACAACGGGCGATCCAACTAAAGTGGCGGAGACGGCTGCTGAGATTTCCAAACGGTTAGCGTCTTCCGTTGATATCGTTGCTTCACGAGGTGCTCCCTCACCTCCGGCCAATCCGCTTCCGACCACTGCGACCCGGGCACCAATGGACATATTTGCATTGGGGTTCAGTCTCAAAAACGGCACCCGCTTCACATCAGCTTGAAGGATCGCAAGGTCGAGCGCTTTCGAAGCAGCAAGAATTCCTCTGACATTGTAAATTCCACCATCGGCCGTTTTGGCAACGGCGTTGATCCCATTTTCGATTGCGCGCGCCGTGGTGACCAATTTGCCATCAGCCGAAATGAAAAAGCCGGTCTGCGTCTGCAGTAGCTTGCCTGACGAATCGAAAACGGTAACCCAGATCACAGAGGGACGAACGCCGTTCTCGAAGCTGGCTAAATCGAATGATGAACCCTGCTCCGGTTTTGATTGTAATGGCTGATTGGGTGAAGCTGACAAGCTTGGTTGCGGAACTGGAGTGATGCGTGTCGGCGGTGATGATTGCTGAGCGACGGACGATTCGCCCATAATTGCCAAAACAGCTACGCAAGCGATGTGTTGGCCATACCCGCACATACTTGATTTGCCTCCACGAAAAGTTTGCCATTTTTTCCGAACCGGAATCAAGACGACAAAATTCGCCGCCTGTGCCGTCGCGATTACCGAAGAAAATAAACGTCCGGCTTATCGCTCACTCCTGCTCTTTGCATCGCGGTGCACAGATCATCCGAAGCGGCGAACGCTTTCGCCTTATCGATATCTTCTACTGAAAAGAGCAGAATGACTTCATTTGGATCGTCCAGGTTCCGCAAGAGATGGATCTCTTTCAGGCCAGCCTTTTCTCGCGCAGAAGCATGCGCGTCATAGACTGGTTTCCATTTGGCGAAATCGGCGACTCTATGACGAATCAGCATATGCATGATGAATTGGTCTCCGTTCCATCGCTGTTCTATCGCTGCGGCGAAACAAGTCAATGCCGTTTGAAGTACTGCACTGCTTTCTCATGCTTCTTCGCCGCAGCTTTTGTCTTGAATGTGCCGAGATTTCTTCGTTTCCCCGTTTTCGGATTTTTCTTCCTGGAATACAGCCGATACTTGCCGGACTTAAGTTTCCTGATCATCAGGGTTCCTTCGTGATGGGCGGCACGCCGACACCGATTTTTCCGTCGCGCGTCTCCACTCTAAACGTTTTCAAATTCACTTTCGCCGGCCCGTTGGTCACCTCGCCGGTGCGCACGTCGAAACACGAGTTGTGCCATGGGCATTGCACATTGAAGCCATTAAAATCGCCTTCGGAGAGCGGGCCGAAGCGGTGGGTGCAGAACTCCTGAAAGGCGTAAAGATTGTCCTCGATCTTCGCGATCGTTATTACTTCACCATTAATTTCAACGCGCAAGGTTTCCTTCTCGCCGAGGCGTTCCGCCTCCGGAATCGAAGCAAAAACAACCTCGCCGTTCTCCCGCGCCGTAAAGTGCAATGTGCTGACAGGTGTTGGTGTTCGCCGTTTGTGTCGGCCGACGCCAATGCCATCGGCGTAAACGAGGCGGCCGCCGAGATAGCCTGAAGCAGATAGAAGCACAATACCGATCAGCGAAAGAACGAGAGATCCGACAGGCGTTTGGAGCTCGTTGAGGGAGGAAGAACGGACGCCCAGATTGATCCCGTACAGCGCGACGGCGATCAGATTCAAAGTCAAATGCGTGGTCGCAGTGGGCTTGCCCGGATGATCGCTCCGGATGTCAGTGTAATCGACAAAGCCGGGCACTGCAGCGATGAGCGCAGTGATAATTCCCAACAGCATGGCGTAGAACGCATCACGAACGAGGTCCGGCGTCGATCGAAAGACGAGGCTCGCCAGATCGAGCAAAAGGCTAAGGATAAACAGTCCGATCGGAAAATGAACCAGAAGTGGATGCAGTGGATGCCGCAACGGTTTGCCTTCGAGAAAATCTTTCAGCATGTCGAGCTACTTCGGTGGAAGATTTGCGCCGCCAGCCTCGGCGATTCTGCGCCATTTCTTTCTCGACATTCGCGCGATGCTGATGCCGTAATCATAAGTCATCAGCCCACCGAGATAGGCCGAGCCGATTAACAGGACGGTTCCGACGATCGACAGCACGAGTGGCGGGCCTCGAACGACGGGTGCGTCGCGAAATGTATGCACACGCAGGCCCAGATTAATCGCGAACAGCACCCCCACGACCAAATTCAGGATCATGTGATACAAACCGATTTTCCACGCCGGGTTCTCCTTCTTAATGCCACTCCAATCGACCACGCCCGTCGGCACAGCCAGCAGCGATGCTACCAGCCCAAGGATGATCGCGTAAAAGGACAAGCGCACCAGGGCATTGCCGTTCCATCGTGAGAGCAGATCAAAGATGAGCGCACTCGGCCACATGGCCATTGGCACGTGCACAAGGAGTGGATGCATTGGATGCTTCAGCCACTTGCCCTTCAAAAAATCGAGCAACAATTTCATGGAACGGAATGAAATGCGTTTCTATTGAATGTTCGCAACGCACTCCGAATACGGGCGGGTCAAATTTCAACCCAATCAAGCTGCATTTAACAAACGGGGGAAAACAGGTGAAAACTACTTATGAGGTTTTGTTAGGTCGCCGCCCATGCGTCCACATTGCAAACACTGTTTCAGCTCTAACCAAAAATCGCAAAATCTCACTGCCTTCGTTTTCCACCGACTTAGCCAGTGACGACATTCGGAGAACCTCGGCTGCCACGCCAAAGCGAACTCGCAGCGTGCACTGGTCGTGTGTTCTATCCGAGCCGGATTCTGGTTTTGCAAAGCCAGCAACGCGTCTTAAATCGCACGCTGTCCCGACGCTTTGCGCCTTGGCAGCGAACAGCAACGCCGTTCTTTTATACGACGTTTTGTGAAGTCTGCCTCTGCCAAGCACTGATGCATCCACGGAAAATCAGACCGAGCAGAATCATTACTGAAAGCAATAAAAACTCCATCATTGGCAAACCAAACCGCGGCTGAATTTCCGCGAGGAAGCAACTCAATAGCACCATAATGATTCCGAAAGCCGTCAGAGTCGCCGCGTACACAATCACTCCTACGCCTCCAGTTTGGAATTTGATGTTTACGACGACAGTCATCAACAAGATGAGTGACGCCATAACGCTCCATGCCCGAAAGGAAAGCAGGTTCCACCATTGAAAGAAGCACTGCTTCGCGGCCTCGGTGAGTTCGCTGTGCGGTTCGCGAAAGGTTTTCAACTGGGCTAATTGTGGCATCCCGCTACGGTGAGTGAAAAAATAATCCGTCGTGACAAAAAGATATTGCACGACATCGGCTTCGCGCAGCTGGGTCGCATAATTAAAATCGTCCAGCGCGGCAGATCGGAGCGCCGCGCTCGGTGGGCAAAGAAGCGCGAGTGCCATCTCGTTCAGAGAGCGATGGAATTTTTCATCCTGAAACTTGCCAGCTGAGCTGAAGAGACTGCTTCGCGCTTCCCTGACAAACTGTGCCGGATCCCAAGAAGGCCTGCTTTGTGGGAACCAGTCTGCTAGCATCGCAAGCAGCTGTCGGGTCTCCGGTAGGTGGCAGCGCGATGCTGCGACGCTGATGAATCTGTCGCGCGACGCCGCTGGCACTCGCTGGAGAAAATTAAGGCGCCAGACAAAGGTATAACCGAACGTTGATCGCCAGTGGATGTGGGCACGCCAGCAGAGCAAATGCGTAATGCTTGTGGCTAAAATGAGCGCGATCAGCCCCGTCGCGACTGAGGTAATCCATATGCCCGCTGGCTTAGCAAAGTCGAAATAGCCGGTGGATCTTGGAGGCTGCTGCACTAGCAAGGAGCGCAAGGAATCCCCGAGGGCAATCAGGAATATGGCGACCGGCAAAAGTGCAGCGAGAACGCAGTTAATATGGCGCGTCAAAATGCTGCTGCAAAGCAACGCACCGAAGAGAATCCAGTCACGCATCTTAATAGCCGGATAGCGAAGGACGATGCGCAGACCGGCCCCAGCCAGAAACACAGTGATGATCATGCTGAGCGTTTCTGAGCCAACGCAATGCGCAAAGCTGTAGAACAGAGGCTGGCTCGCAAAAAAAATCGCGAAAAGCAGGCGCGACCACAAGGCTGCTGTGATCCCATTGATAAAATAGAGCGCGGCACACCACAGACCGACATGTTGTAGGAACAGGAGTGCAAACACCCCGGTGTCTGTGAGCTGCGTGTGCTTGATAAAATGACCCAGCGAAACCACCGGGCCTGCTCCGCTAATTAGATAACCGAACCAAAGCGGCAGCCGACTCAGCGTGCAATATAACGGCCCGTGCGACAAGATCGTGGATGCGCCCGGCGGGAAAACTGTTTGGACATATGCGTCCGCATCGCGCCAGAGTGGTGGCACAACTGCCATGAGCCATAATGACGGGGCCGCGAGCAGCAAGAGTGGCAGGGCGCTCGCAAAAAATTTCCTGACCTCGTGCGACTTGGTTTTGCCGATGCTGCACGAGTTTCCAGCCATCTGTCTGCTAAACATTCGAGATCTGTAGTTGTCAGCAACAGCTATCGTCCAGCCGGCCGCCGAGAAAGTTGAAGTTGTGTCGCGATTTCCTTCCGTGAGCGCGGCTTTCACAAACCGCGAAATTGGATCAACCCGATCTAGCGTGGCTTACGTCCCACAGCCGACAGGAATTTACGACAACGAAACCACTTCCTACGCATGCTTCTCGGAAGCCAGCCTTGGTCGCGTACGCTCGTGGTTCCAAATTATCGTTAACGCAGCGAGAAGCAATAAATCGAGCGCGAGATGAGTAGTAAAGCTCCAGCTCTTGCTGGCGTGGCCGAAACAGCCACAGGTGATGTCGAGCCCGCGAACCTTTGCGGCAACGGTTGCGAGCGTGAATACCAGGGTCAGCACGGTTAGGATCAACAACGCGCCGCCGTAGAGCAATCGCAGAATCAAAGCGGCGCCACAGAAAATTTCCAGCCAAGGCAGATAAAACGCCAGCGCAACCCCAATCATCCAGGGAAGAATTTTGTAATTGTCGATGTCGCTGGCGAACCGAACCGGATCGAGCATTTTCAGCAGGCCCCCGTAAATGAAAATTCCACCGACAACAAGATCGATAAGGCGCCAGGGAATGCTTGATGTTCGATGTCCGACATTTGGACGGACTCGTCCTGTGGCGGGTTTTATGTTTGATGTAGTGCTCTCTGCTGGGATGCCCACTTTCTCCGGTAAGTGTTGAGCGTTTGGCGTTTTCTTCATTTCGACTTGAGCCATGCTTCCCAGCCGCCCTCAAGCACGAAGACGTTGGGTAATCGCGCTTCTTTACGCAAACGCCGCGCGACTTCTCGACTCGCATTGCAGCTCAGACTGCTGCAATAAACCACCACCTTTTTGTCCGGTGACCACGCGGTCAAGAACTGCGGCAGCAATGCATTCCAACTGTCTTCACTTAATGAAAAAGCTCCCGGCACATGATCGCGGGCAAACTCTTCCTCCGGCCGTGCATCGACCCAGATTGCGCTCTCACCCCATGCCCGCGCTTGTTGCACGCTCACCATTTCCGACGCCGGAAGCGGAGAGCGCCAGGAAACTTTGTCGCGAAAATAGAGTGCCTGTCCGAGTCCAGGAACTAGCGCAAGCGCCCCGACGATCAGCGCCTGACGCAGCAGTGTTCTCACTACTTACTGAGTTACCGGCGCAGTGATCACGCGCGCCGTGGCCTGAAACATTTTCCGTGAATCGTCCGGTTGGATCGTCAAGGTAGCAGCGGTGGGCTGGCTCGTGTCCTTGGGTTGGACGCTGATTTTGAACTGGCCCTCCCCCGTTTCCTGAATCTTTGTCTCAAAATCCGGACTTGATGAGGTAACCTTCAAATGCTTCACCGGAAAATCCTTTTCTGCGCTCACCCCAATCGTCTTCGGCTTGGGCGCTTCACCCTGTTTCCAAAACACGAACATCGGCGCGATCTGGAGATCTTGGGGAATGACTGCCTTCAAAGTGAGGACTGTTCTCGTATTCGCGGGATCGTCAGTCTCTACCGTCACCGTCTTCACTTGCGTGCCCGTGCGGTCGCCAATGGTGAAGGTAGCCGTGATCTCGCCCTTTTCGCCGGGCGCCACCTCTTCCTTTTGCGTTTGCGCGACTGTGCAACCGCAAGAGGTACGAACAGATTTAAATTGGACAGGATTATTGCCCGTGTTCTGATATTTGAAATGGCCGATCGCCTTTTGGTCGGCTGGCGTCGGATGAAGTTCGATCATGGTTTGTTCCCACTTCAATTCGGCCCGCGCCGCTGCACAAATAAGGATCGACAACGTACAAACGAGGATGCGTGCTCTCATTTTGCTGAATAGAAGCGCCTAAT
>JBKPQL010000054.1:0-32790 GCA_046734045.1 Verrucomicrobiota bacterium | reverse complement strand
ATTAGTTTGAATGTCTCGTAGCGCTTTACGATTTCCTCCGTTAAAAGATTGCGCAAACGCTCCAGACTGAACGCTTCCATGCAGAAACTCGCGAGCACGCTTCCATAAATCATGCTCTGCGCAGATCGGCAAGGGGCAGCCTCGTTATCATGGCCGCGCAATACCCGGCCGGTTGGCCGTCGAACTTGTCGCCTTCCCCAGTCGGATGGTGACTCTCTCTGAGCGGATCAGCCGAGACCTAATGTTCTAAGAACTTGCCGATTGATCGCGCCGTACGCGGGCATATTGTGGTCGCGTTCGTAAGCGCGAATGGCTCGTCGCGTTCGAGGTCCCAAGATTCCATCGATCGGTCCACGATAGTAACCAGCGCTAGCAAGCCGGCGCTGTACTTCCACAACCGTGTTTCCATAGCCGTATCCGTAATCGTTGTAACCGTAGTAGTCGTACGGGTAGTACCCGTAATAGGGATACGGATAGAAGAACGGAAAACCGAACGTATCAAAGAAGATGAATGTTCGATTACGGAAATGGCGGAAGCGATCGTCACGATCATTGTCGCCGTCGTTAAACCGCCGATGCATTCCCATCATGGTCCTTGGTGCAAAGCGCGGTGCTGGTCGCGTCATTGCGGGTCGCGTCATCATTGGCGAGGCATGTGTGGCCCCGGATGCAGAAGTTACACTCAAACCCAGCGCCGCGACGGCGATTAAGAAAAACATGCCTTTTGTTTTCATAGATAATTGGCCTTTCTAGTAATTAGACTCCGCGAGAGCGCCTGGAGTTGTTGACGAAAACGACTACAAAAGTAACGCGGCTGTTACTCGCTCCTCGGCTCGCAGTAGGCGTTATGTTAACGCCTTTCGACGCGACGCAGCTGCAAGAATCCTACTGGCAAATGCGGAAATCGGCGGGAAGCAATTCGCGCGTAATCGACGCTCCGCTCGAACTGCCGACCGCATTATTGTCGGCAACTTTGGCTGGCGGCGGAGAGATTGGCTGCTGGCCTTTGGACTTGAGCGACTCGTTCAAAGCCGGCAGATCTGTTGCGAGCAATTGGTCGAATTCTTTTGTCACCTCGCCGAGTTCGCGCTTCAGCGTGTCGATATACGCGAGCTGATAATCGCCAGGTCTGCCTTCGTAACTGAGGACTGCGCCGTAGAGTTGGTCAGTGTGTTCTCGCAGACGCTCTTCGCCGGTAATCGCTCCTCCTTCGGTAGTGGCGACGATTTTCTTGCGCACACCATCAACTTTCCCATCGAAGTCAGTGACGTTTTTGCGAACCGGATCGCCCTCCGGCAATGCTGCGCCGCTCTGGGCCAGCGCTTTTCGCAAAGAGACAATCCGATCCATCAGCGCGCTTTCCTCGCCAAACAATGCATGGATTTTCATCGCTGCGTCGAACTGCGCTTTGCGATCGGCTTCGCTAAATTTCGCCCGGCGGTCAAGACCGACTGTCAACTTCGTTTCCGAAACCTTCCCGGCTTTTGTCAGCCGCACCGTGTACACGCCGGGCACAAGGCGTGGCCCGCGCGTTCCCGCTTGCGCAATCTGCGCAGCCGGCGGCACGCGCGGCGGCTTCGCGCGCATTGCCCAGGTCACGCGATTCAAACCCGGCCGTCTGCTCGCAGGCAATTCGTCAATGACGCGGCCGGAAGGATCCAGCACTTCCAGTTTCAATTTCCCAAACAGATGGCGCTCGCGCTGATAGTAATTGATCACCGCCGCGTCGGGCGGGTTATCGCCGATGAATACAGCGTCGCCAGGGGCCCACCCGCCGCTGCCTTCAATTCGTTGCTGAACAGGACGCGCCGAGACGAAAGCGACATCTTGCGTCAGAAGATCCGGTGTCAAAGCGCGCAACGGCGTCATGTCGTCCACGATCCAAATACCGCGACCGTGCGTCGCCAGAACGAGATCATTGTCACGTGGATGAATCGCGAGATCGCGAACGGCAACCGCAGGAAAATGATTGCCTTTGAATTGCGCCCAGTTCTTTCCGCCGTCGATCGACGCCCAAAGCCCGAACTCTGTTCCAAGAAACAGCAGATCCGGCTTCACCAAGTCTTCCTTGATGACGTGCGCGTAGCCGCGAACGCCTTTGACATCCTGCGGAGTGACGAGCGGCGTCCACGTTTTGCCGTAATCCGTGGTTTTGAAAACGTAGGGCGCCATGTCGCCAAACGTATGTCGATCAAATGCGGCGTAAGCGGTGCCTGGATCGAAGCTGCTGGCCTGCACCCAATTCACCCACGAATTCTTCGGCAAAGCTGGAACGTTGCCGACGACGTTGGTCCAGGTTTTCCCGCCGTCACGTGTGAGTTGAAGATTGCCATCGTCGGTGCCGACCCAGATGAACAATTTATCCTTGGGCGATTCGCTGATGGAATAAATTGTGGTGTGCATCTCCGCCGACGAATTGTCCACGGTCACGCCGCCGGATTGCTCTTGTTTCTGCTTTTGCGGATCGTTGGTGGTCAGATCGGGGGAGACGCGCTCCCAAGTCTGGCCGTGATTGCGAGAACGAAACAAAAATTGCGCGCCGATGTAGATTGTCCCCTTTTCATTCGGCGAGAGCGCAATTGGCGTGTTCCAGTTGAACCGGAGTTTTTCCTTGTAGTTAGGTCGCGGCTTGATGTTGCGCGCCTGATGTGTGTGCCGATTTATCCGTGCTATCTCGCCGCCTTGATATTCGGCATAAATGTAGTCTGGATCCGCGGGATCCGGGAACATCCAGAACCCGTCGCCATTGTACATGTTTTCCCACTGCGCGTTGGTGACGCCGCCGGGATACTGCGATTCGCCAACGAAAGAACTGTTGTCCTGCAAGCCGCCATACACGCGGTAGGGATCGTTATCATCGAGGCTGACATGATAGAACTGTGACACCGGCAGGTTACCCCCTTTCCACCATTTGCTGCCGCCATTGTACGAATACCACATCCCGCCGTCGTCGCCGACAACGACCACCTGCGTGTTGGTGGGATCGATCCACACATCGTGCGCGTCTCCGTGCGTCCCTACGAAGCCGCCCACTACCGCGAAACTTTTGCCGCCATCGTCGCTGGCAATGAGCGCTCCGTCGGGCTTGAACAGCCGGTCGGGATTTTTTGGATCGACAATTAGATTCGCGAAGTAGAACGGCCGCCACACCATCCACTGGCTTTTGTCGCGCTTGCCCCATGTCATGCCGCCGTCGTCGGAAACGAACAGCGCGCTATCGGGTGATTCCACAAACGCGTAAACGCGTTTCGCATTTGAAGGCGCGACGGCCACAGCGATCCGGCCGTACGGTTTCTTCGGAAAACCTTTATTGACCTCAGGCGTGATCTCCGTCCAGGTGTCGCCACCATCGGTGGTACGAAACAATCCGCTGGCGGAAGGCGCCGTGGGACTCTCGCCACCAGAGCGGTATTCCCAGCCCTTGCGGCGGAAATCCCACATCGCGGCAAACATCACGTCCGGATTCGCCGGATCGATTGCAAGATCGGTGCAACCCGTCGAAAGATTTGCCCCTTTGAGCACCTGTTTCCACGTTTTGCCGCCATCTGTCGTCCGGTAAACGCCGCGATTCGGCGAATCGCTCCAGAGCGCACCCGGCACGGCTACGAGAACCGTGTCGCTGTTCTTTGGACTCACCATGATCTTCGCGATGCGCTCCGAGTTTTCCAAACCCGCATGCGTCCACGTTTGGCCGCCATCGCTTGACTTATGAATTCCATCGCCAATGGAAACCGTGTTGCGCGTCCACGATTCACCCGTTCCCACCCACACATTCTTCGAATTTTTTGGATCGAGTGCGATTGCGCCGATCGATTGCACGGGTTGTTCGTCAAACACCGGGCGAAATCGCGTGCCGCCATCGTCAGATTTCCAAACGCCGCCGCTCGCCGCGCCGACAAAGAGCGTGATTTTGCCAGACGGCTCGCGTGTTGCGGCAATCGCCGAGATGCGGCCGCTCATGGTCGCCGAACCGATGTTGCGCGCGCCCAAGCCGGAGATGGTCGCAGAACTATAAGTCGATTGCTCTGCGTACGCGGCGATCGACGTAAAGCAGACAGTACCTAAAATCAGGCGACCAAGCCGCAGCTTCGTGTCAACGCGCTTAGAGATCGCGTTCCACCAGTGGATCGAGTTCGCCGAGTTCGACGCCAAACGAAACCGCCGAAGGCACAGCATTTTTGAGAGTAAGCGCATGATGAAACGAATTATTTGGAGGCTGGAAAATGAAAGATGGCGTCGTCAACGGGCATGTTGGCTTCGACCTTGTCGATGATGATCTTGCCTTTATCTGGGTCTCCTTTGCGGCCGAAGTCGATTGAAGTCGGAATGAATACGCCTGCCGTTTTTTCATAGTCACCCAAATCCGTTTCAACTTCCTCATATGCGCCGTGTCTCATTCGCTGAGTCAAGATGCGGATCTCCAGGAAATGGTCAGGATCGAGATAGACAAAGCTCACATCTCCGTTCTTGCGCACAACTTTGAGTTTGTGGGCAAGCGTTCCATCGACCTCTTCAGTGCCGAGATAGTCGACGGTGCTTCCTTTCGCTTTCCAGTCCACCAGAGGCCCGTCAATCTCCGCCTCCTCCATCAAAGGCTTGAGATCATCTGCCGACATTTTCTCAGGATCTTTGCGTCCTTGAAATGGGGAGATTTTCCATCCCTCTTTTCCGTCATACGCCGCGACCTGGGTCATGCCTTGAAGCGTCCCTTCAGTTCGCACGTCGCCTGGCCGCTTTTTCGTTTGCAGATAAGCGAGTTGGACCTGGCCCTGTTTCACCAGCATTTTGCCACTAAGCCGCAGCGATTGCAGCGCATGTAGCGCATCGGCTCCACCCTTGGCCTCGACATTTTTGGAAACCAACTGATCGATGGTCGGCTGATTCTCCTGTGCAAAAATTGTCGGCGCGATGAGGGTGGCGAAAATGAGATAAATTACAGACCGCAAACGCATATAAGGTTTCTGAGACAAATATCAGACACCGCAACGTCACCAATATTCAAACGAATTCGCAAAGCAAGGTGGCAGCTGATTTCTCATGGTTAAGGGAAGGTTCTATTCGGTGCGTAATGCGACCACTGGATCGACACTTGCGGCGCGACGCGCCGGGAGCAGACACGCCATCAGTGCGATCGCCATGAGCAGAACGGTTGCGCCGCCGAGCAGCAGTGGGTCGTGCGCCGAAACTTGATAGAGCTGCGCCGCGATCAAACGGCCGAGCGCGGATGTCGCGATGATGCCGAGTGCGAGTCCGCTCACTACCGGCTTCATTCCCTGGCCCACGACGAGTTGCAGGACATCGCGTGTTTGCGCGCCGAGCGCCATGCGGACGCCGATCTCGCCGGTACGTTGCTCGACGGTGTAGGCGACCGCGCCGTAAATCCCAATGCTCGCGAGCAAGAGCGCAACGCCGGCGAAAATCCCGAGCAACCACATCATCAGCCGCGTCTGACCGACGGCTTGAGCAACGATCGCGCTCATCGATTGCGGCAGCGCGACGGCGAGGCCGGGATCGACAGTCGCGAGCGCGGAGCGCACCAACTTCGTCACGGCATCGACGCTGAGATTGTTGCGCACATCGATGCTGAGAAACGAAAAGTTTTGCTGCGCCCAAGGCCGGTAGAGTTCTACGTCATCGGGCTCCGCGATTTTGCGCGTGCGCACGTCGCCGACGACGCCGACGATCTTCGCTGGGGTACTGTCACTGCCGACGAGCAACGGCTTGCCGATCGGATTTTCGCTCCCGAAAACCTTCTTCGCGCCGCCCTGGCTGATCAGGATCACGTTTTGGCCGCCGGCGACATCGTGCTCATTGAAATCGCGCCCGGCCAAAAGCGGAATGCCAAAGGTCTTGAGGTAATCCGGTGCAACGTTGTGGAAGACGGCGGCGGCACGCTTGTCGATCGGGAGAATCTCGCCGTCTGGCCGCGTATAAAGTGTGTTGCTTACGCCGGCTGGGATTAGCGGAATGTCCGCGCACATGGTGGCGCTCTCGATACCCGGCGTGTTGCGCAATGCGGCCAGAGTTTGTTCCGCGAAACGCTCTCGCGAGCCTAGGTCGGGGTAACGCGCCTGCGGCAAAGTCACAAAGCCGATCCAGAGGTTCTCATACCGATACCCGATGTTCTGCTGGCTCAGCCGCACGAAGCTGGTGATGAGCAACGCCGCGCCTGCGAGCAACGTGACCGACAACGCGACCTGCGCGCCGATCAGAAGTTTGCGGAAGCGCAGTTGGTGCGCGCTGCCGCTCGTACCCCGGCCGCCTTCCTTCAAGCCGCCGACCAGATCGGCGCGCGAAGTTTGCACGGCGGGATAAATTCCCATCGCCACGCCGGTGAGGATCGACATCACGATCGTGAACCCGAGCACGCCTAACGAAAGCTCGACGTGCGTATCGGGGTCAAACGGCAGAAAGTTCGCCGCCATTTTCGGCACCATCGGAACGACGTACCAGGCGAGCAACGCGCCTGCGATCCCGGCGATGACGCTTACGAGCAAGCTCTCGAAAATGAAGAGCCGCACGACGCTGCGACGCGAGGCACCAATCGCCATGCGCAACGCGATTTCGCGCCGCCGTCCGCTGAACCTAACGAGCAACAGGTTCGCAACATTGCTGCACGCGATCAGCAACACGAACGCGACCGCGGTGAGCAATGTCGCAAACGCCGGCCGCAGATTTCCGGTCGTGTCCTCCGCTAATGTCTTCAGCGTCATCACCGATGAGCTGTCGATTTTGTCCGGATATCGAGCGCGGTAGCTTTGCTCGAGCGGCGGCAACGCGGCGCGCGCATGCTCCAATGTCATTCCCGGTTTTAGCCGGCCGACGACGCGCAGAAAACCCGAGCCGCGCATGATGCGCTCGCGGGAAATCCCGGCGATCTCGAACGGCTTCGTTGTCCAGACTTCCGCCGCCGGCCCGACCCACGAAAAAGGCAGGTTCGGCAAAACGCCGACGATCGTGTGCAACACGCCGTTCAGCGTGATGCCGCGGCCGATCACATTCGGATCGCGGTCGAGGCGTTTTTGCCAGAAGGTCTCCGTCACCATCGCCACATCGGCAGTTTTTTCTTCCTCCGGCAAAAAGTTCCGCCCGCGGATCGGTCGGACGCCGAGCACATCGAAGTAGTTCGACGTCACCTGCCCGCCGAGGATCTGCACCGCATCGCCGAGCCCGGTCAGCGTGAATGCGGAGACGTTTTCCGCGCCGAAGCCGTCGAAGATCGTTTGGCTGTCGCGATAATGCTCAAAGCGCGGCACCGAAATCGCGAGCTCGAGTAGGTTGCGCTCGCGCGCGTTCGAATACATGTGCACGAGTCGCTGCGGCTCCTTGAACGGGAGTCCGCGCAGGAACAGGTCGTTGATCAAACTGAAGATCGCGGTGTTCAGTCCGATACCGAGTGCAAGCGTCAGGACAGCAATCAAAGTGAATCCCGGTGACTTGCGAAGCTGACGCAGGGCGAATTTTAGATCGTTCATATCATTCGGTGCGCAGCGCGACGATCGGATCCACGCGCGTGGCGCGCAGCGCCGGGATGTAGCTGGCGAGAATTGCCACCGTGAGCAGCACGAGCGCAATGCCGATGAGCAGGCTGGCCATTACTCGAGTGAGTATGAATGCAGCGACTACTCCGACCAGCATTCCCAAGCCGACGAGTTTTAGCCCTTGTTTAACGGTCATTTGCAAAACGTCCGCGCGGCGTGCGCCCAGCGCGATGCGGACGCCGATCTCGCGGGTGCGTTGCGCAACCGAATAGCTCATGACGCCGTAAATGCCGACAGCCGCGAGCACGAGCGCAAGGCCGGCGAATCGCCCTCGCAATTAGACTTTTCCCGGTTCCGTTCTCGCCGGTGATTAGCACGTTCGCGTCCGACGGCGCGACGCGTGAAATCATTTCGAGGACAGGCCGCATCGCAGGCGCTTGCGCAATCAAATCTGGCATGGTGCCGCGCAGCATTTCGTTTTCCGCTTCGAGCTTGCGCTCGCGACGGAGTGCTGAAGCGAGCTCAATTTGCGTCCTCACGATGGTCAGCAACCGCTGGTTATCCCACGGCTTGGTTACAAAATCGCGCGCACCGCGTTTCATTGCGTCCACAGCCAACTCAATGGTTGCCCAGGCGGTGATCACGACAATTGGCAGCGTACTGTCGATTGCCTGAATTTTTGAAATGGCTGATAAACCTTCCTGGCCGGACGTGGTATCGCGCGTGTAGTTCAAATCCATCAGCAGCAGCGCATACTCTTTCTTTTCCAGCGCGTTGAAGATGCCGGGGAGCGACGTGACCGTTTCCGTCTGATAACCTTCGCCCTTGAGCAAGATGCGCAGCGCTTCGAGCACGTCGCGCTGATCGTCTGCGATTAAGATTCTCGTCACTGACTTATCTCTCAACCGCTTGTTTGCGGTGGTGTCAATCTCCTTTGCAATGCTCGTGCCAACTACGCCTGTGATCATTAAATTTTAGCTTGGGCGGCGGCTTGGGTTTCGGCAGTCAAACTGCCGCAGCGTTCGTATTATTCCACTTGCGGGATTTCGTCGTCCCAATCGTGGGACCTCTGTTACGGCACCGAATGAGATTTAGCCTAACGAACCAAAAGCCAGGCCAAGGCCGTAGGTCACGACGGCTACAATGATACCGATCCATGTCATTTCGAGACCGGACGCCCACCACGAGCGAATCGTAATTAGCGACTTCAGTGCGCCGACAGCAAAGTGCGCTACCAGACTGATGCCGAAGGAAGCGATTACCGCAGCGATGCCACCGAAGAAAAAGAATGGAATGATTGGAACGAAAGCGCCGATCGCAGTTGAAACGGCAGCCGAAATCGCGGCAGTCCAGTGATTCGGAAATCGATGCTCGGACAATCCTAGCTCGCTTTGCGCCATCGCCTGCACGAATTGCTCTGGCTGCTGCGCCAGACGCTCCGCCATTTTTTGTGATTCCTCCGGAGTGAATCCCTGCAATTGGTAAAAGAGCGACATTTCTTCAATCTCTTCCTCAGGATTTTCTTCTACCTCGGCGCGCTCGCGCGAAATCTCGGCCTCATAAACTTCGGCTTCGCTCTTCGCGGCGAGATACGCACCGGCGCCCATCGACAGCGTGGAAGCCAGCATTCCCGCAAGCCCCGAGATCAGAATGTAATGCTGCTGGTTATTCGTCGCGCCGGCGACGCCCGACACGATCCCGAACACCGCGCCCAGCCCATCATTCGCGCCGTAGATTGCGTCGGCCACCCAACTCCCGCCGCGTCCGTGCCAGCGTTCGCGCTTTAGGATTTTGTCCAGTGCGGTGCGCGGACCTCCGAGGGGTGGCGCCATGGCACTCAAGACCCGGGCATGCGCTTTTTCCTCGAGCGCGCTCTGCCGCAAGAACTGGTGCACATCGTGTTCGCCCGCTAATGCGCGCTGGGCTTGGTCATGAAATTGCGCTTCCTGCCGCTCTTCTGTCGCTTCCATGCGGCGAATGGCGATCTCGGCTCCGGCAATCTTGTTCCACCAACGATTCAATCTGCGCGCAATCGTCTCTTTGAATACAGGTGGCTCGACGCCGAGGTCTCTCAGTTTTTTCTCCCACCGCTGTGCGTGCCGCTCTTCCGCCTCCGCCATGCGCAAGAGAACGCCTTTGCGTTTCTCGTCCCGCTCGCGCTGAGCCAGATCGCGATACGTTTGCGCGGTCTCAACTTCCGCCTGCCAATTGCGCTTGACCACTTCGATTGTTTGTTGTCGATCCTTAGCGTCGCGTGACGGATTTTCGCTTTCCATTGTTCTTAATCGGCTGGTTCGATTGCGGCAGCAATCGGCGGCTCGGCTCTTTCTCTTAGTTGCTGGGCAGTAATCACCAACGCGACCGAGCCGATAATTAGACCGGCTGCCACCAAAGTTCGCATGGTCAAAGTTTCGCCGGCAAAACTGGCCCCCAGCAACACCGCCACAATCGGATTCACATAAGCGTAAGTAGCAACTTTCGCCGGATCGCAATGTCGCAACAGCCAAATATAAGCGGTGTAGCCAACCACGGCTCCGATAATCACCAAATAGGCAAACGATGCCAGCGATAACATCGACATCGAACTTGGATGAAACCGACTCGTCTCACCGGTCACAATACCGGCAAGTAAGAGGAGCAATCCGCCGCAGATCATCTGCTGGGCAGCGGTAAGAAACGGCGAAGGCGCGTGCTTTGCCGTGCGCGAATAGAGCGAGCCCGCCGACCAGACGAACGAGGAGAAAAGCAAGATCGACATTCCAATCGCAGGATGCCGACCGTCATTTGACGAGAAGCGCATGGCCGGGCCGAGCAAAATGCCGACACCGATAAAACCTCCGATCAGACCTAGCCAGACAATTGGAATTGGCCGAGGCGCCATTCCGGACGCCCATGCCAGCAGCACAATGTAAATGGGAACGATCGCCACGATCAACGCCGCCAGTCCCGAATCGATATATTGTTCTGAGATTGTCACCCCGCCATTGCCTGCTAACAGCAAACAAGCGCCGATGATCAACGACGTTCGCCAGTTCGCCCAAGTCGATTTACCGATGCCCTGCGACCAGGCGATCGCGTACATGATTAGGCCTGCCAACACGAATCGTGCCCCCGCCATCAGAAACGGCGGAATGGTTTGAATAGCGAATCGAATTCCAAGAAAAGTCGAACCCCAAATTAGATAGAGCGCGGCAAATGCGATGATCACCTGGCTTCTTTTTGGTGCAGGCATGGAGCATGATCATGTCGCATTCGCCGCCCCAAGCAAACGCGCATTCGCAAAGTCGATTTTGCGCTACGCTCCAAAGCGGCGCAGCAGCGCCGCACTCCAAAACGCAATGCGCCAAAAATGCGCTCACAAGGCGGCCACGTTTGGAGTGCGGCAGTGCTCTGCCGCTTTTCAATTTCGAATCACGGCGTGGCCGCTATACGCCGCGCCTGAAAAGGAATCGATACAGCAGCAATAGGATCATTGCTCCGACGATCGACATGATCCAACCGGCGACGTAATTCTCACCCACAAATAGGCGACCGATCCAAGTGCCTACAAGCGCGCCCGCGATGCCGAACAGAATCGTAACGATGCAACCACCGGGATCCTTTCCGGGCATCAACAGCTTTGCGATGGCACCGATAACAAGACCAACAAGTATAATCCAAATAATTGAGTGAGCGCTGAAGTCCATATTCGACCAGTTCTACCGGACCGATTCATTCTCGGCAAGGCAATTGGTTTGGGGGGCGCACTCGTCTTCGCGTGCTGTTCGCGACGCCCTCGTCGCGAACCCTTCCCCAGCGCGAAATGACCTCAAGTCGCGAGAATAGTCCGTGGCGAGTGGCGAAATGCGCCAATTGCTGTACGCGAGGGCGCGCTCGCTCCCCCAGACAAGCGCGCTCGGAAGCAAAGCTTGCGGTCAGATCTCAATCACTTGCGCAGAGTGGATGTCTTCGCTGGCGCGAATCTCGCTCAGCAACTCTTCACTCGGCGCGGTGTCCAGATTCAAGACCGTGAGCGCGGTGCCGCCGGCTTGATTTCGGCTCAAAGACATAGTGGCAATATTCACGCCGTGATCGCCGAGCAGCGTGCCGATGCGGCCGACCATCCCGGGGCGATCGGTGCTTTCCAACACGAGCACCACGCCATGCGGACGAGCTTCGACGGACCGACTGTTGATGCTGACAATTCGCGGCGTCGCGCCGAAGAATGCGCCGCCCACTGAAACAGTTTTTCCCTCGCCGACAGCCGATAATTCGAGCATGTCCGTGTAATCACCGGGCGCGCTTAGACGCGATTCGCTGACTTTCAGACCGAGAGTCTCTGCAAACGCCGGCGCGTTGACTTCGTTGACTTCGCTGCCGCCGGCGAGTTGCAAGAATCCTTTCAGGACCGCGCGCGTGATCGCGGTCGTATCGACTTCGTTGACTTTGCCGCTGTAATTAATGTTGAGGGAGTCAGCGCGCTTCGGCGCGATCTGCGATAGAAATCTGCCGAGCTTTTCGCCAAAACGCAGATGCGGTCCGATGATTGCCAGGGTTTTCGCGTCGAGGTTCGGCATGTTTACAGCATTACGAATCGTTCCTTCGAGCAGCGCCGCACGAATTGATTGCGCAATCTCGATGCCGACGCTCTCCTGCGCTTCCGCCGTTGACGCGCCGAGGTGCGGCGTCAGAACAAGATTGGGCGCGCTGCGTAATGGCGAATCGACCGGCAGCGGTTCAATTTCGAAAACATCCAACGCCGCGCCAGCCACATGCGCATCTTCCAGCGCCTGAACCAGCGAGGCTTCGTCAATCAAACCGCCGCGCGCACAGTTGATGATGCGCACGCCGCGTTTTGTTTTTCGCAAACGCGCCGCATCGAGAATGTGGTGCGTCTCTGCGGTGAGCGGCGTGTGAAGCGAGATGAAATCGGCGCTCGTGAGCAAATCATCGAGTTCGTCCACCAGCTCCACTTGCAGACTGCGAGCGCGGGTCGCGGAAAGGTACGGATCGTAGGCGACTACCCGCATCCCAAAAGCAATCGCGCGCCGGCTCAATTCGCTGCCGATTCGGCCCATTCCGATGATGCACAAGGTTTTGTTGTACAGCTCGACGCCTTCGAAATTTTTTTTGTCCCAATTTTTGGCGCGAACGTTTGCGTCTGCCTGTGGAATCTTGCGCGCCACCGAGAGCAACAGTGAAAACGCATGTTCGGCAGTGGAAACTGTATTTCCGCCCGGGGCGTTCAACACGACGATGCCGCGTCGCGTCGCTGTCTCAACATCGACATTGTCCACCCCTACCCCGGCGCGGCCTACCACGCGAAGTTTCACGCCGGCATTCAAAATGTCGGCGGTGACTTTTGTCTGGCTGCGCACGATGAGCGCACTGAATGGCGGGATAACCCCGATAAGTTCTTGTTCGCTCAGCCCGGTCTTGATCGCGACATCAAGCTCGTCGTCGCGTGAAAGCTCAGCGATGCCGCGTTGGGAGATGGAGTCGGCGACCAGAACCTCGGGCGGAGTCACGGCAATAAACGCTCGACGTTTAACGCTCAACATTCAACGTTTAATCAAAGTCAGCCGGAGATGAGCAACTGAATGGATTCGGGCAACTGCTGAGCAACGTTTGTGGCAACGCTACCGCGGAGGAGCTTCACCAACGCAGGACGTTGTGACGCACCGATCACGAGGAAATCGATGCCCATGGTTGCGGCAAGATCCACAATGGTCGCAGCGGCGTCCTGACTTACGGCGTAAAGCGGAACCACGTTGATGCCGCGCTCGCGCCCGAGTTTAAGCATTGAGCACATGATCGCGTTTGCTTCCGGATTGTCCTGCCATTTTGCGCGACCCAGCGGCGTGCCAGCTGCTGTGTAATAAACGGCGACCTCTTTAACGTAGAGCACGAAGAGCGTCGCTTTGCGCAATTGCGCTTCGTCCAATGCAAAGCTGAGCACCGGTGTGATTCCGCGCGCTGCGACCATGATTTTTTGACCTTCCTGCAACCGCGGTCGCATGGTCGTCACGAGGTCGGGCGTGACCATCCGGGCGACTTCGCGCGTAACAGTGAGAGTGGTGAGCCCCTGACGCTTCAATGTGTAAGCGCGCAATGCCAGCCCACCCATCAAAATCGCGAGCACGAATTGAAGCGCATCGAGCTTGGTGTGGGCGAGCGTAAGCTCGACAAAAGCCAGAATTACGAACGTCACGGCAAACAGCACACGATCGTACCACGTGAAACCCCTGGTCCGACTGAATGTGCAAGAACCGACGTTGACAGTGATCGCACCTACTACGCCGATCGCATAAAGACCGGCCAGCGCAGTGAAGTTTGCCGCAAAAAGCAGTACCACGACCGGTAGGCCTGTCGCGATCAACAGTGGCCAGACGGGAACGCCGTGTCGATTGAGGCGGCGGAATTGCCGCGGCATCTCGCGATCGCGCGACATCATATAAAGCAGACCAATCATCGCCACGATGGCTGTGTTGGCCGCGCTCAAGAGCAGCAGGCAGAAAACGATTCCAACGATCCAGCCGAAAACCTGGCCGACTCCGGGCGAAAATGTGGCGGTGGCAAATTCCTCGCCGATGAACCGCAACATGTCTTCACTCCGCTGTCCCAGAATCGCGGCGATCGCGCCCTTATCCGTCAAATGCAGCGTCTTATCGAGCACCGAAGGCAGTGAAAGCATTGCCCATCCGAGGAGCGCCGTGGCAAGGACGACTTCGATTGCCACCGGCGTAATTGCCTTGAGCGACTCGCGCGCGACACTCGGGTGTTCCATTGTCGATCCAGGATCCAGTTTCATCACCCCGGTGAGATTCGCGATGGACTCTGCGCCAGACAGCGCCAGAATCACGCTTACAAATTGCACCCAGACGGTGGTCACACTCTGGTGCCGCGGCTCGAGAAAGTGCGTGGTGAAATGCGGCGCACTGACCGCAATCAGAACGACCACTACCAGCGCAGTCGGCAACGCCAGTGCCACAGCGAAACTTCCGGAATGCTTCGGCCCGAAATAATTAATCAGACCCATGATCAACAGCACACCAATCGTTGTGAGCGCAATGTGATCGCGAAGAAACCTGACCCAAGGCATCTGCTCCGCGCCGGAAGTGATGTAGCTCAATGCAGACCAGCCACTGAGCGCAGCCGTGACCGTAAGATCTGCTACCAGTAGCAGCGCCCCGACCACCGCAAGCAATCGGCTCTGCTCGCGCGCGGCAGAGTAAACGCCGCCGCCATCAGGGAAATGACGGCAAATAACAATGTAATTGATGCCGACCAGACCGGTGAGCGCGCAAACAGCGAGAATAATCGGCAGCGACGAAAATCCAGCGGCGACAAACGCCAGACCAATCACGTACGCCTTGCTGGTGCCCCAATCGCCGTAAAGCAAGGCGGCGGCGCGTTTCCAATCCAGATTGCGCGGTCGATGCACGCCCGCGCTCGCGTCGAGAACAATATCGTCCATCAGCTCCGCCATCGGTTATTGGCGGAGAATCTCCATTGCGCGCTCGTTCACTGGCAAGCTCTTTCTCGGCGACGCGTGGCTTGACTGCGAAGCGAGCCTACGAAGTACAGTTTAATGATTTTTTAACGTTTTCCGGCGTTCGTTTAATTAACGCTGCGGCGAAAGTTCGCTCACGGTTGGGATGGTTTTATGAGCGTACTCATCGTCGCCTACCTCTTCGCAGCTACCGACGTGCGAAGGAGCCATCGAGTGATTTTATGAGCGACTTAACCTTCGTCGGAATTGTTGTCGTGTTCTTCCTCGTAAGCGCTCTTTACGTTCGGTTCTGCGAAAAGCTGTAGAAGGACGCATGGAAACAATCTTTGTCGGCATCATCGCGCTGTTGCTGTTCGCCTATCTGTTTGTAGCCATGATTCGTCCCGAAAAATTCTAAGGATCGACAATGCAAGCGTCTGGCTGGCTTCAGTTCGCGCTCTACATCATCGCGCTCGCAGTGATTACGAAACCGATGGGGCTGTATCTGCTGCAAGTGCTCGATGCGGATGGCAGAACCTGGCTCGATTCAGTGGTGCGTCCTTTGGAACGGGTGACGTATCGGCTGATGGGAGTCGATTCCAGCAAAGAGCACAATTGGAAACACTATACGCTCGCCATGCTGCTGTTCAGTTTGGTGGGCTGCTTGTTCAGTTACGCAATCCTGCGCTTGCAAAATATTCTGCCGTTGAACCCGCAGAGGCTCGGGGCCGTGAACCCGGACCTCGCGTTCAATACGGTGGTGAGTTTCACCACCAACACGAATTGGCAGAACTACGGCGGGGAATCCACGATGTCGTACTTCTCGCAGATGGTCGGGTTGGCTTTTCACAACTTCGTTTCCGCTGCTGTGGGTATTGCCATCGCCGCGGCTTTGGTGCGCGGCATCGCGCGACATTCCGCCCAGACACTCGGCAACTTTTGGGTGGATCTGGTGCGGCTGACGTACTACCTGCTCCTGCCCATTTGCCTTGTTTTCGCGGTGTTCCTTGTGTCGCAAGGCATGATTCAAAATTTCAAGCCTTACAGCAAGGCAACACTCATCGAGCCGATGAAAGTCCAGGTGGAGAAAAAGGACGATAAAGGCGAGACGATCAAAGGCCCGGATGGCAAAGCGGTCACAGAAGAACAAACCGTGACCGAACAGAACATCGTGCAAGGCCCCATAGCATCGCAGGTCGCAATCAAGATGCTCGGCACCAACGGCGGCGGTTATGTCAACGCGAACGCGTCTCATCCATTCGAGAACCCTACGCCGCTTTCAAATTTTTTGCAGATGTTGTCGATCTTCTCTATCGGCAGCGGGCTGACTTTCTACTTGGGGCGAATGGTAAAGAACCAGCGGCACGGCTGGACCGTCTGGGCTGCGATGATGGCGTTATTCGTCGGTGGTGTCTTGCTCAGCTGGTGGGCTGAGTCGACGGGCAACCCGATTCATCAGAGCCTCGGTGTCGCTGTCGTCGATGGCAACATGGAGGGCAAAGAAGTTCGTTTCGGCATCTTCAATTCCGCGCTCTTCGCGACAATCACGACCGATGCGTCGTGTGGCGCGGTGAATTCGATGCATGACTCCTTCACTCCTCTTGGGGGATTTGTTCCGCTTTTCAATATCCAACTCGGCGAAATCATTTTTGGCGGTGTCGGAGCGGGCTTGTACGGAATGCTCGTCTTCGTCGTGCTCGCCGTTTTCATCGCTGGACTGATGGTCGGTCGCACACCGGAATATCTCGGCAAGAAAATCGAAGCTTACGACGTGAAGATGGCGATGCTCGCCTTGCTCATCCTCGCCATCGACATCCTTGGTTTCGCTGCCTGGGCGGTCGTGAGCAAATGGGGATTAGCCGGATTGCATAACAATGGTCCGCATGGCTTGAGCGAAATTCTTTATGCCTTCAGCTCGACCACGGGCAACAACGGCAGCGCTTTCGCGGGTCTCAATGGAAATACACCGTGGTATAACACCACGCTGGGTCTGGCCATGTTGATCGGCCGGTTTTTGATGATCGTGCCGATCCTAGCCTTGGCTGGTTCGCTAGTTCAGAAGAAAGTTACTCCAGTCAGCACTGGCACCTTCCCGGTTCACGGCGGCACGTTCTTCATTCTGCTCATTGGCACGGTGCTTTTGATCGGTGCGTTGAATTTTCTCCCCGCCCTCACTCTCGGGCCGATCGTTGAGCACTTCCTCAACCTCCAGGGAAAACTCTTTTGAGATCGCCAAGTTTATGAAGCAAAAAGGCCGCTCTCTTTTTGACTGGAAGATTGTTCGTCCAGCGACTGGCGACTCTTTCAGGAAGCTAAACCCGCGGCTGATGGTGAAGAACCCGGTCATGTTTGTGACCATGGTCGGCGCGGCGCTGACCACAATTAGCATCTTTACCGCCGAGGCAGCCTTGCGCGGTTTCGTTGCTCAATTGGCGATTTGGCTCTGGTTCACCGTGCTGTTTGCGAATTTCGCAGAGGCGATGGCTGAAGGCCGCGGCAAAGCGCAGGCCGCGACGTTGCGCCGAGTGCGCACGACCACTTTGGCGCGTCGATTGCGAAATGGCCGTGAAGAAAAAATTCCGGCGCCGGATTTGCAGAAAGGCGACACCGTCGTTTGTGAGACAGGCGATGTCATTCCTGCGGACGGCGACGTCATCGAAGGCATCGCCACTGTCGACGAAGCGGCGATTACGGGCGAATCCGCTCCTGTGATTCGCGAGAGCGGCGGCGATCGCAGCGCCGTCACTGGCGGCACGCGTGTGCTGAGTGACCGCATCGTGATTCGGGTTACGATGGAAAAAGGCCACGGTTTTCTCGACCGGATGATTGCGCTGGTTGAAGGGGCGCAACGGCAAAAAACGCCTAACGAAATCGCGCTAACGATTCTGCTGGCCGCATTGACGTTCATCTTTTTGCTGGTCTGCGTCACGCTAAAGCCGTTCGGCATCTATTCAGGCACAGTCTTCTCGATTCCGGTTCTGATTGCGTTGCTGGTCTGTTTGATTCCGACCACCATCGGCGGATTGCTAAGTGCGATCGGCATCGCCGGCATGGACCGTGTGCTGCAGCGCAATGTCCTTGCCATGAGCGGACGCGCAGTCGAAGCCGCCGGAGATGTTGACGTCCTGCTCCTCGATAAGACCGGCACGATCACACTCGGCAATCGCATGGCTGTGGCATTTCATGCCGGACCGGGCGTGGAAGAAGGATATCTCGCCGGAGCGTCACAACTCAGCTCCCTGGCGGACGAAACTCCGGAGGGCCGAAGCATTGTCGTACTCGCCAAAGAAAAATTCGGTCTACGCGCGAGAGAGATGCATGAATTGCAGGCCACCTTCATTCCGTTCACGGCGCAAACGCGAATGAGCGGAGTGGATCTGCACGCGAACAACACGCAACCGACCATAAGCATTCGAAAAGGCGCGGCTGATGCGGTGCGTAGTTACGTGGAGTCGCGCGGTGGTGCTTTTCCGGAAGCGGCGACAAAGACGGTTGAGGAAATCTCGCGCCGCGGCGCGACGCCGCTGGCCGTCGCGGAAGATCGACAAACATTAGGCGTCATCGAGCTGAAAGACATCGTCAAAGGCGGAATCAAGGATCGCTTCGCGCAGTTGCGCAAGATGGGCATTCGCACGGTGATGATCACCGGCGACAATCCGCTTACCGCTGCCGCCATCGCCGCCGAGTCTGGCGTGGACGATTTCATGGCGCAAGCGACGCCAGAGGACAAACTCCGCCGAATTCGCAACGAACAGGCCGAGGGCCGTCTTATTGCCATGACCGGCGACGGAACGAACGATGCCCCCGCCCTTGCACAAGCCGATGTCGGTGTGGCGATGAATACCGGCACGCAGGCTGCGCGCGAAGCCGGCAACATGGTCGATCTCGACAGCAATCCAACCAAACTGCTCGACATCGTTGAGATCGGGAAGCAAATGCTGATTACGCGCGGTTCGCTAACGACGTTCAGCATCGCCAACGATGTGGCGAAGTACTTCGCGATTATTCCCGCGATGCTGATGGCCACCTTCCCCGCCATCGCGCCGCTGAACATCATGCACCTGTATAACCCGACCAGCGCGATTCTGAGCGCCGTTATTTTCAACGCGCTCATCATCATCGCCCTGATTCCGCTGGCGTTGCGGGGCGTCGCCTACAAACCGATCGGAGCGCTGGCGATCCTTCAGCGCAACCTGCTCATCTACGGTTTTGGCGGAGTCATCGTGCCGTTCATCGGCATCAAGCTCATCGATCTCATCATCGCGGCTCTCCATCTCATTTAGACAATGAAAGAACTGTTCTCTGAAATCCGTGGCGCGGTCATGGCCACAATAGTTTTCGCAGTTGTTTGCTGCGGATTGTATCCGCTCATCGTGTTCGGCATTTCGCAGGCGCTCTTTTATCAGAAGGCCAACGGCAGTCTGATTCTCGACAAAGACGGAAGCGTCCGCGGCTCGAAGTTGCTTGGTCAAAGCTTCACTGCTGACAAATATTTTCACCCGCGTCCTTCGGCGGCCGGAAACGGCTACGACGCGGCCAGCTCCGGCGGCAGCAATCTCGGCCCAACGTCACAAAAGCTGAACGACGCAATCAAAGAGCGCATTGACATGTATCGGAAGGAAAACGGCTTGAGCGAGAACCAACCCGTTCCTGCCGATGCAGTCACTGCCTCTAGCAGTGGTCTCGATCCTCACATCAGCCCACGCAACGCCGAGCTACAAGCGCCGCGCGTGGCCAAAGTTCGCGGCTTAAGTGAGGAAAAACTCCGCGAGTTAATTCAGCAAAGCACCGACAACCGAGACCTTGGAGTTCTTGGAGATCCCGGCGTCAATGTTTTGCGCCTGAATCTCGCGCTCGATCAGCCTGGCGCCCGGCCGTGAGCAAATATGAACCTTTATTCGATCGCCATCGATACACTTAGACGATTCGCTGGCCGTCATCGAGCACCGCGCGTTGTCGAAAAAAGAACCTATGTCTTTTTTCTCGTCCCGTTTGATTTCTCCACGGACGGTAGCCCAAGAAAGGCCGAGGTAGCACAAGGTTTAATCAACGATCATAGCGATTTTGATCGCGCGATGAATTACGCGCTGGCTGCACCGCCGGCGCTCGGTCGGGGTGAGATTAGCTCTGCAACCAGGACAACCACCGAGGCGGATGTTGCTGATGAGCCGCACATCGACTTCCGGCTTATGTGGACCTGGTTTCTTCCAAATCCGCTCTGGAAACCAAAGCGCCGCGAATAAACCGCTGGGTGCCTCAACGCGATTTCGCCCTCGATCGACGGCACTCATCCATGAAAAGACCGACCATTATTGCTGCGACGCTTACATGTGCGCGTCTGGCCTTCGGCGTTGAGCAAGAAATTCTTGTCGAACGCACTCCGACCCCGACGCCGGACAAATCCCGATACACCCTTTTTAATCCGACGCCGATCGATCTCCGCCGCGCGTACAACACGGATCGGCCCAGCAAGACGGACAGTCCGTACACGATTGACGCCGGCGTTTTCCAAATTGAGAGCGATGTCGCGAACTGGACGCTCGACGAAGAGAAGCACGTTCACATCCGAGCTTGGATAATTGGCAATACTAACTTCAAGCTCGGCCTAACCAATTGGATGGATTTCCAAGTCTTCCCGCAGTTTTATGTTAATAAGCGCACCAGCGGACCCGTTTTCGGGAAACCGCTCGAGCAGGACGGGTTCGGCGATACGACTGTGCGCTTGAAAATCAATTTCCTCGGCAACGATGGCGGAAAATTGGTCATCGGTCTGCTCTCGTCAGTAAAAATACCGACGAACACGGGACGTACGGGCAACCATGTTTGGGAGCCCGGCTTTGGTTTACCGGTGAATTACTCGCTGCCCTGGGGCTTCACACTGTTCGCGCAAACGAGGATCGACATTCTCGACAAATCTCGCAGCAGCAACATGCAAGTGCAGTGGCAAAATCCAATCGGACTGTCCCGCACAATCGTTGGGAATTTGAGCGGCTATGTTGAATTCTACGACGCGGTCAGTTCGGGACCCTGGGTCGGCACACTCGACACGGGTTTGATTTATCAAGTCACGCCGAACTTCTCTGTTGATGTGGATTCCTTCTTTGGACTGACACGCAGCGCGCCCGATTACAATGTGTTCTTCGGTTTTGGCCATCGCTTCTAACGTGCAGGAATTGCGGCAAAAGCGTAAATTGGCCGCATGAGCGACGAGACCCGGCCCGATCCGGACCAAATTCTCGCGCGCCTGAAGCGCGAAGAGGCGGAGTCTACTCGCGGCAAACTCAAGATTTTCTTCGGGATGTCGCCCGGTGTCGGCAAGACCTACGCCATGCTGCAAGCGGCGCGGCAGAAACAAGCGGAAGGATGTGAAGTGGTGGTCGGAATTGTGGAAACACACGGTCGCAAGGAAACCGAAGCGCTGCTCGAAGGCATGCCAATCATGCCGCGCACACAAATCGAGTATCGAGGAACTACGCTCAGCGAAATGGATCTCGACGCGATTCTGACATGGCATCCGGGACTGGCCGTTGTCGATGAGTTGGCGCATACAAATGCGCCAGGCTCGCGTCATCCAAAGCGCTATCAGGATGTGCTCGAACTGCTCAACGCAGGAATCAATGTTTACACAACGCTTAATGTCCAACACGTCGCAAGCCGGAGTGATACGGTGCGTCAGATTAGCGGCGTCGCCGTGAGTGAGACGGTACCGGACTCGATTGTCGATCTCGCTGACGAAATTGTGCTTGTCGATCTAACGCCGGAACAGCTCCGCGCGCGCCTAGCCGAAGGCAAAGTTTATCTCGGCGAACGCGCCGAGTGGGCGGCAAGAAATTTCTTCCGCGAAAGCAATCTTACCGCACTGCGCGAAATGGCGTTGCGTGTAGTCGCCGAACATGTCGATCGCAATCTGCGCGAAATCATGTCGGAAGAAAAGATCACAGGTCCGTGGAAAAGCGGTGATCGATTGCTGGTCGCCGTCAGCGCAAGTCCTTATTCGGAACGACTGATTCGTTACACCCGTCGCCTCGCGTCGTCGATGGAGGCTTCATGGATTGTCGCGAATATCGAGAGACCGCAACCGCTTTCGCAAGAAGAACAGACACGGTTGACTCGCTATCTCGCTCTGGCTCGCCAACTTGGAGCAGAGGTAATTTCGACGGCGGGCACCGACGTGGGCGAAGCGCTGTTGCGCGTGGCGCGCGAGCATAACGTCACTCAAATCGTGATCGGTAAACCGCTCGGGCGACGCTGGGCGAGTCTTTGGAAACGCGATCCCCTGCGCTGGCTTATGCGGCACAGCGGCAACATCGATATCCATATGATTCCGGCGGAAGAAGCGGTACAGCCGCGCCGCGAAACGATCGAGGAACAATTAGCCCGCGCGCCCTGGCGCGACTTCGGTATTGCGCTCGCCATTGCTGCCGTCGTAACCGGATTGTCCTTACCGATCTTCAACCTTACCGGCTATTCAGCGGTCGCGCTGTTTTATCTGCTCGCCGTTGTGCTCGCCGGGATGCGCTTGCGGCGGTGGCCGACTCTATTTCTTGCCGCGCTGAGCGCCTTGCTCTGGAATTTTCTCTTCGTCCCGCCGCGATTCACCTTTTACATCGGCCAGTTTCAGGACGTGATGATGTTCTGCGCATTGTTTGTCGTCGGGCTCGTCGTTGGTCACCTAGCGACTCAATTGCGCGAGCGGGAACAGTCGGAACGCCGACGCGAGGAACGCGCCACTGCGCTTTACCGTTTGACTCGCGCGCTCGCCGCTAGCCGCGACCTCGACGAAGCACTTCCAAAAGTCGTGACGCTAGTCAAAAATTTTTTCCAAGCTGACGCCGCCGTTTGGCTGCGGGACGAAAGCGGTTTATCGTGGCATCCCGCGAGCACGTTGGCGCCCTCGAGCAAAGACGAGAGTGTCGCTACGTGGTCGTTTCAAAAAAAGCAAGTCGCGGGCAAATCAACAGATACGCTTCCGGATGCGGAATCGTTTTATCTCCCACTTGTCACCGGCAATCGCGCTGAGGGAGTGCTTAGCGTTCTTCTCGCTAATCCACCGACGATTGAGCAGCGTGAATTGCTCGACGCGTTCGCCGCGCAGCTGGCGCTTTTCGTTAACAAAGAGCGGGCGTTGGAACAAAGCCGCGCTGCACAGGTTGCCCGTCAGTCCGAAAAACTACAGAAAGCACTTTTCGATTCTGTGTCGCACGAGCTGAAGACACCATTAGCCGCCATAGCTGCGGCACTTCACCAACCGCAGCTTGATCGCGTCGAGCTGCAACAGGCCGTGGGTCGTCTCACTCGTACGGTAGATCATCTGCTTGACGCTACACGTTTGGAATCCGGTCTCTTACAGCCAGTGCGAGAATGGTGCGAACCGGGTGAATTGCTACGCGAGGCAGTTGCGCTCACCGGACTAAGCGAGCAGTCCGTTAAAATCACCATCACAAAAAATTTGCCCATGATTTCCGTAGACGCGCGCCTGATCGAACAAGCCTTAAGCGCTCTGCTCTCGAACGCTGCGGCCCACGGAATGAGCGACGAGCCGATTGAAGTAAGCGCGTCGCGCGACGATTCTATGCTCGTTTTTTCCGTGGCCGACCGTGGCCCGGGTCTTGTCCCCGGTGAAGAAAACAAAGTGTTTGAAAAATTTTATCGCGGCCCTGGCACGCCCGCTGGCGGACTCGGCCTTGGCCTTTCCATCGCGCGCCAACTAGTCGAAGCACACGGCGGCGAAATCGTCGCGCAAAATCGGGAAGACGCGCGTGGCTCACGTTTTGCGATTCGGATTCCGATCGGCGAGCCGATGCAGCTTCCATCCGAAGCGACTGCATGAGACCGGTCGCGTTGATTGTCGATGACGAAGCACAGATTCGGCGGCTCCTGAGGGTTGTCCTCGAAGGCGAGAACTACGAAGTGCACGAAGCCGAGAATGGCCAGCTAGGCTTAATTGAGATTGCGAGTCGCCGTCCCGCAGTCATTCTGCTCGATCTTGGTCTTCCCGATATGGAGGGTCTCGAGGTGTTGAAACGTTTGCGGGAATGGAGTGAAGCGCCCGTGCTCGTTCTTTCTGTTCGCGATGACGAACAGAGCAAAGTGGCCGCGCTAGATTCAGGCGCGGAAGATTACGTCACCAAACCTTTCAGCACGCCGGAACTACTCGCCCGTCTGCGCGCCGCGCAACGCAAAACGCGACCCGAAGAAGAAGTCTCCGTTTTCAAAAGTGGCGATCTGATTGTCGATCTTACCGCGCGAGTAGTGAAACGTGCCGGTCGTGAAATCAAGCTCACGGCGACCGAGTATGCGCTGCTCCGATTATTCGTTAGGCACCCCGATCGCGTCCTCACCCATCGTCATATCTTGCGGGAAATTTGGGGTCCCAAATCCGAAGAACACCGGCAATATCTTCGCGTTTACGTCACACATCTGCGCCAGAAGATTGAAAGCGACCCTACTAGTCCTAGTCTCATTAAGACCGAGCCGGGAATCGGTTACCGCCTCGTCTCCAATGAGGCGGTCTGAATGCGCTGGCAGCGAGTGGCTCACTTGACTGCCGCATTTCCCGGTCAGAAGATTTCGCTAGTTCTTTGTTTCGCTTAATGGATCGGCGAGTAGCCGATCCAATGGGGGAACCAAATTCCGTCCGCGAATGCGGAGCGGATCGGGGCGAACGATGCGCGGCATCGAGAGCATTTAATGGCTCCAGCCCGACAGCTAACCTCGTCAGCAGCATTAAGGTGCAAGGATGTCGTGAAATCCGACTCCTGAAAGTGAGACACCTCGTCGCGCGAGGCGGTCTCGTTTGAGTCGAATCAATTGATACCAACAGACGTTAAGCGACCGCGCAATGTGGATTGGAAACGCGCGGCGGCGATTCTTTACGGCGACTGGGGGACGAGCAAGGCCTACGTCATTGGGCTTGCGTTCGCCGTCGCGGGCTACAGTTCATTTTGGCTGATCGCGGCAATGTGCTTGCTCACTGCACTTGTCGGCCTCAACTACATGGTCATCTGCCGCCTGTATCCCGACGGCGGCGGCGTTTACGCCAGCGTGCGGCATCGCAGCGAAGTCATATCCATCGTCGGCGCGTTTTTGCTCATCGCCGATTATTTGGTGACGGCGGCGATCAGCGCGCTCTCCGCTTTTCAATATCTCGGCGTGCCGCATCCGGAAAAATTCGCAGCCATGTCGATTTTGATCATTGGCTTGCTGAATTTGTTAGGCCCGAAACAAACTGGCGGCCTTGCGTTCCTAATTTCGGTTCCCACCGCGATTGTTGTCGTCACGCTGGGCCTTTTCAGCTTGCCACATCTCCGTGAGGCCTTCGCGCACCTTCAACCATTGCACGGAACATTTGCGCAAAACTGGGCCGGTTTCGTTGGTATTGTGCTTGCTCTTTCCGGCGTGGAAGCAATCGCCAACGCAACCGGAGTGATGAAACTTGATCCTGGAAGTACCGATGACAATCCTTGTGTCGTTAGAACCTCCACGCCGGCAATCTTAATTGTCATGATTGAGGTTTGTTTGTTCACCGCGCTGCTCGGCCTTGCCATGCATGCGCTGGGCGGACTGCAGATTGTGAACGGCGACGTCAATGCCCCTGGTGCGGCAGGCGTGCGCGATTACATGCTGCGTTACATGGGCCAAATGTTCGCTGGCGGCGCGCTTGGTCCCGCGTTTGGTCACGCATTCGGTTTTCTCATCAGTATCGTATTCGGTCTCCTGCTTCTCTCGGCGGCGAACACCGCAATTGTCGATCTGATTGCGATCCAATTCCTGATGTCACGTGATCGTGAGATCCCGAGGATCTTTCAGCGCCTCAACAAATGGGGCGTGCCAAGCGCGGGAATGTTGCTCGCTACTTTCGTCCCGATGCTCCTCGTAATTGTCGTGAAGGACATGTCCGGTCTGGCGGATCTTTATGCTGTCGGCGTGGTTGGAGCGATCGCGACCAACCTTGGTGCGACTTCGACCGACCGAAAATTGTCGATCAAAACCTGGGAGCGGGCGCTCATGTTCGGAACTTTTCTGGTTATGGCTGCGATCGAAATGTCGCTGCTCATCGACAAGCCGAATGCGCGTTATTTTGCCGTCACGATTCTCGCTGTTGGATTGATTCTCCGCGGACTTGTGCAGGAGCGTCGAATGAAAAAGGAAGCTGCGCCCGCGTTGTCGCCACGACAATTAGAGGTCGATGTTGCGCGTCCGATGTCCAAAGCGCCGTCTCCTTCAGAGGGCGAAGCAATCTTGTGCGCCGTTCGCAGCGCAGGGCGTACCCTCGATTTCGCGTTGCGAGAAGCAGCCAAGGCCGGCTCGCGTCTTTACCTGCTCTTCGTGCGCGAACAACCGTTCATGACAGAAGAGGATGCCACGCGCAAATGGCAGCAAGATCCGGAAGCCAGCACCATTTTCGCTGAAGCGAAACAGAAAGCCGAGGACATCACGCCTCTGTTCTGCTATGCGGTGAGTCCCTCCGCGGCGGAAACGATTGTCGATGTCGCCGCGACGCTCGGCGCATCGCGCGTCATTCTCGGTGCGCCACAACGCAGCGCGCTGATGAATCTGCTTCGCGGCAATGTCATCCGCGAAGTATCCAACTCGTTGCCAGAAGAAATTGATCTGCTCGTTTACGCCTGAAGCCGTACTGCACTCTCGATCTCGGCAGTCTGCGGCATCAGTCTGCCAATCTGTAGCCGATTCCGGCCGCGGTTCTAATCAGCGATGCCTTCACTGGATCAGTCTCGACCTTTCGGTACAGACGCGGGACATAAACGCGCAGGTACTAGCGATGCTCGAATGAATTTCTCGATGTACTTTCTTAGCGGGAGAAAAATAAAATCGAGATTAGTACAAAGAGAGGGATCAAAACTGGAATAGCGAACTTGCAGATGTAGCCCACAAAGCTCGGCGTAGGGACGTGCGCATGTTCGGCAATCGCTTTCACCAGCAGGTTTGGTGCATTGCCGATATAGGTGAGCGCGCCAAAGAAAGCTGCGCCCAGTGAAAGCGCGATCAATTCTCCGCCGTTTTTGAAAATCAAGTCGGCCACCTGTGACGGCTCGTTGATGTCGAAATGGTGGAGTCCAAGCGCGGCCGCGAAAAAAGCGAGATAGGTCGGCGCGTTATCGAGCAGTGCAGAGAGCAAGCCGGTTGCCCAAAAGAATGCCGTCTCTGAAGTCAATCCCAGCTTGTCGGCCGATCGTTCCATGAATTCCAAAACTGGAATCATCGTTCCGAAAATGCCGAGAAAGAGCCAGCCGACTTCCTTGAGCGGGGCAAACGTAAAATTGTCGGCTTCGCGAATGCGTTGTGATGTAGCGAAATAGGATCCTAGCGCGATCAATACCATGAGCGGCTCGCGCCATCCCGCGCGTACCGCGATGAGCGCGGCCAGAAGCGCAAACAGGAAAAGGAAATTCTGTGCGCCGCTGCAGCGCCATTGCGTGATCTCGCTTTCATGGATGGCCCTTTTGCGTGCGCGAAGATTGACCAGATCGAGAACAAAAAAGACGGCCAGAACAATCGCGACCGTGATCAGCCATTGGCGCCAGCAATTTTGCAGCGTCCAGCTAAACGGCACGCCTTTGAGAAATCCCAGGAAGAGCGGCGGACCTACCGGTAACAGCGCGCCGCCGATGTTGCTGACCAGAAAAATAAAGAACGCGATATGCATCGGCGACACACGGCCTCTGTTCATCGCGAGCCACGGCCGGATCAGCAGCATCGATGCGCCGATGGTGCCGATTAGATTTCCCAAGAGCGCGCCGACAAAAAGGAACAGAGTGTTTCTCATCGCGCCGCTCGGCGATTTGACGCGCAAATGAATTCCGCCTGCGACAACGAAAAAAGAACCGACTACGACCATGAAAGTCGCGTAATCGATTCCCGCGTGAACGACGCACGCGGACTGTTTAACAATGAACAGATGATACAGACAAACTATGCCGGCGAGAGCGACGCAAAGTTTGTGGTAATGCCGCTCCCAATGATGCTGAGCGATGAGTGGGGCGAGTGCGATCGCCACGAGCAAGATCACAAACGGCAGCATGATCGGCCAGTTCGGAAGTGCCGCGGCGAGACTCAGAACCCAAATCATCTTGCCATTGGACTTATCGCCGTCCGATCCGTCAATGAAACTCGACTTCGTGGCGCCTGCTTTGTGGAGTGGCTCGAAGGCGCCGGCCGCGCGTCGAGCATCTTCAGGATGCCGCTGGCACAGCCCTAAGGCTCGTGGCTACTTCGATCTCAGCGGTTTGCGGGAACATATCGAACGGCGTGACCGAATCGATGACGAACTTATGCTGCAACTCTCTCAAATCGCGCGCCAATGTGGGCGGATTGCACGAAATGTAAATCAACGTAGCCGGCGCAAGATCGACAATCGCCTTTCGAACGTTTGCGCTCAGGCCGGTCGCGGGAGGATCCACAATAAGTACAGTTCTTTCACGTTCAAAGGTAGGGGCGATTGACCTCAATCGCCCGCTATGAATGTCGTTCACGTGAGACGGGCGGTTCAGGTGAACCGCCTCTACCTCTTGCAATTGCACCTCCACATCGTCGGCGACGTACGTCTCTTTCGCGGTCGCGTTTTCCCTCGCCGCTTCAATTGCGAATTTGTCCCAATCGATCCCGATTACGCGCTCAAATTTGTCGAGCAATGCTTTTGCAAAAAATCCAGCGCCGCAATAAGCGTCGATCAACAGTTGCTGATCCGGCGTAACGAGATCGACGATCAAATCGTGCAACGCATTTGCGACCTGGTCGTTGGTTTGGGAAAAAACGCGCACGCCAGACGAAGCGCGCAGGGTGTAATGGCCGTCGCGCACGCGTGGTTGCGCACGCAACTCGGCCAATGCGCGATTGACTTCTTCGCTTGAGATCGGGCAATGCTCGATGTCGATCAAGCGATGGGAATCGCGCCGGAAAAAACCGATCACGCTATCCTGGGCATGCACAGTGATGCGATTGCGATAGCCATACTGCTCGGGCGAAGGGATGATTGGGCGTAGCGGAATGTCTTTGAATTTGCCGATGCGCTGTAAAACGTCGCGGACCTGACGCCATTTGATGGCGAGCTGATGTTCGTAAGCGATGTGCTGATAGGTGCAGCCCCCGCAGCGGCCGAAATATCGACACCGCGGTTCTACGCGATGGGGCGAGCTTTCCTTAACATCGGTGAGTTCCGCTTCCGCGTACTGCTTCTTCTCGCGGACGACTTCAGCCGACACCTTCTCGCCCTCAATTGTGTATGGAACAAAGATCGCTTTGCCCTGCTCCCGCCCGACGCCTTTCCCGCCAAAGGCGATGTCTTCGATTATTAGATCGACGACGCGCATGCGACGAACACGCCAGAAGCGTTCGCTACCCCGCAATGGCGCGCTCGATCGCGGCTTCGAGGTCGTCGAGCTTGATGGGCTTGATCAGGTGCTCGGAGAAACCTGCCTGCAAACTTCTCTCGATATCGCCATTGTTGCCGAAACCGCTGATGGCAATTCCAGGAATTTTGGAGATCGCGTGTAGTTGCATCATCAGATCCATGCCGCTGCCGTCTGGCAGGGCAATGTCGCTGATGAGCAGGTCGAACTTATTGCGCACTGCCTCTTCCATGGCCGAGCGAACATTATGAGTCGTCGCCACGAGATGCCCTCGACGAACAAGCAATTTCTCCAGAGCAGCGCAGGTGTCCTGATGATCATCAACGAGCAGAATCTTCAAGCCTTGCTGCAAACCCTCACTGGTTGCTTTCGGAGGGACGGTCGATACTTCGGCGGCTGACAGCGCTGGCATCGACAAGACGAATGTCGAACCGCGATCGCGTCCCTCGCTTTCCGCAGTGAGCGTGCCGCCGTGCGCCTGCGCGAGAGATTTTGAAATCGCTAGGCCCAGACCGAGGCCGCCAAAACGGCGCTCAAATGAACGGTTCCCTTGTTCGAATGGATCAAAAATCCGCTGCATGACTTCCGGTTTCATGCCGATACCGCTGTCGCGCACGCTGATCGTCAGAATTTTGGTCGATGGATTGGAAGAGGAAATGGCGATCTCGCCATTGTCCAGTGTGAACTTGATCGCGTTCTTAAGCAGATTCCAGATGATTTGTTGAAACTTCGCCCCGTCTGCAGCCACATGACGCGTGTTTGCCCGCAAATTGAGATGCACATGGAGTCTCTTGGATTCAGCTTCTGCCCGGCAAATCTCCACCACATTCGACACTGCCAGATGCGCATCGACGGGAGCGAATCGCAACTGCATTTTGTCCTTGCTGATTCGAGTGAAATCGAGCAGATCATCAATTAGCTGCGTTTCCAATTCAATATTGCGACGGATCATGGCCAGCGCGGATTTGCTGTCCTCAGTTTGGGCTGGCTCTGTGTCGAGCGATTCCAATGCGGAAATGACCGGAGTCAGTGGCGTGCGGAGTTCATGCGAAAGCATAGCCAGGAAATGGTCTTTGGTGCGATTGGCGGTTTCCACGACTGCCTTTTGTTGCTGAAGTTCCTCCTCAACGCGCCGTCGTTCAGCCATGCCGGCGCAAAGCGCCATCGCCGTAATCGTCAGCACCGCTGTCCATGATTGCAAGGCGAGAAGCGACTGGTTCTCCGTTTCCCTAACGAACGGCCCGAAGCCACGCAGCGTGCCCCACATCGCGATCGCAGACAGGATGAAAATTCCAGTGGCCGTTTCGCGTTGAGTGAAGCGGAAAGCCGTCCAGATCACAACTGGTCCGCAAATAAAAGCGATTGGATAATTCCTCGACGAAATTTCAAGCCGGCCGCCAAAGACGAAGCCACCGAGCAACACGAGTAACAGGAGGAGTGCGCCGACTTCCGCAGCTTCCTTTTTATTCCAGTGTCGTTTTGAGGCAACGCTCCACAGGAGAACTAGGGGAGTGAAAACAAGATCGCCCGTTGCATCACCGAGCCACCACGTCAACCAAATCGCGCCGTAGTTTGTCCAATCGGCAAAGCCGGCAACCGCAAGACTGGTCACACCGAAAGCGGGGCTGATGACGGTACTAATTGCCGCTGCGAGCGCAAATTTGAACACATCTTGTGGACGATCAAAGACATTTGTGCCGCCGGCGAATCGATTTACCAACCACGCGCCGGCTAGCGCCTCCAGCGTGTTGCCGGTGGCAATGGCGAACGACGTGGCGACATTCCCCGCAGTCGCGACGTTCACCAGAAACGCGCCGACAAAGATGGCCGGCCACGCGCGATAACCGAGCAAGAGTAATCCGGCAAGCGCGATTCCCGCCGGCGGCCATACCGGCGACGCACTCGCGTGCAAGGACGCCAGCATTAAACCGAGTTTGCCGGCGATGAAATAGATGGCCGTTAAAATGCCGATGAGCGGCAGCCCAGAGAAACGTCGCGATTGCATCGCCAACCCGCCGTCCTCTACTTGTACGTTAGTATTATGCCCGGTCAACCGCCGGTCGGGACTCAAGAGTTCGGCATTTTTTCGGTTGCGTGGACAACGCTAGGCCGACCTGAACAGCAGCGATTCATTTCTCAGCCAGGAACTGAAGTTGTTCGCCGCCAAGATAGGCATAGTCGAGCGAATAACAAGCAAAGTGCCCACACGTCGCGGAAACCGGCTTGCCGCAATTGCTCGAGTTTTTCGAGCGGCCTGCGCATTAACACTTCGGTCGACGGGCAACGCAGCTGCTTAAATCATCCGAACACCACGCCAATTTCGATGAAAGGAAATCTAGTAGGGGTCTTGGTCGGAATCGCGTACGTAAGGATATTTCGATTCGTTACCGACCTCGGGAGGAAATTCTGGATAGCCAGCGTGAATGTAAGGAATGTCGGGCGGCAGGATGGGGTAATAGCTCCCGCGCAAAAACGATGGGAACGGCCACGTTAGAAGTTCCATCAAACCCGCAACGTGTCGCGCGGCCGAGCGCCTGATGCCGCGAGCCACGCCGTAGCTAAACGCAGCGGAATTGCCTTCCTCTTTGTTGATCTTTTGAATTTGTACCGGAATTTCAGTCGGCGCGAAAAGAAGATTCGCAAGGCCGCGGCCAAATTTGCGCGTCGGGCCATAATCATTCATGGGAGGATCCTGGATGTCGCCAAATGATCTTGCCGCAAAACCGAGCACTAACGCGATAACAGCCAGGGTTTTCATGTCATTTTTCATTGTTACCAGATTTCCAACATCCCATGCAATACTTTATTTTCGATTGTCAGCTACGGCGCGGTTTTGCGTTGCCAGAACCGAAATCAGGACCGTAATCGCAAGAATGAGCACGACTACGGCGAGAGAGATCGGAGTCGGCACGGGAAGATATTTGGCCACGATCATCTTGAGCCCAACGAAACCGAGCACGAAGGCGAGACCGGTCCTCAGGTAAATAAAACGATCCATCATGCGCGCCACTAGGAAATAGAGCGACCGCAAGCCCACGATAGCGCAGATGTTTGAAGTATAAACGATGAAAGGGTCCTGAGTGATCGCAAACACTGCCGGGATGGAATCGACCGCGAAAATTAGGTCCATCACATCGATAAGGATCAACGCCACGCCGAGTGGTGTGAGCATCCAGCGATTGCCTACCCGCGCCTTGAAATCCTCGCCGTAAAATTCCGGGGTGATGGGAATCCAATTCTTGCAAAAGCGCATCACTAGGCTCTTCCCGAAATCTGGTTCGCCAGCCTTTCCAAAAAGCATTCGAACGGCGGTCATCACTAGGAAGACTCCAAAGATGTAAAGAATGAAATGAAACCGCGACACCAAAGTCACGCCGAGCAAGATCATGATGCCGCGCATGATAAGGGCGCCCACGATTCCCCACACTAGGGCGCGATGCTGCGCCATTGGGGGCACCTTGAAATAAGC
>JBKPQL010000053.1:0-76920 GCA_046734045.1 Verrucomicrobiota bacterium | reverse complement strand
GCATTGAAGGACGGAGCGAACGAAAAGCTTTCGAAGACGGAGCGCGCGCACGCATGGTTCACCGCGGCATGGCTTGCGCGCTACGATGGAATGGAACTAATGGGGACCGAAGGCGCGCCGGACGCATTCGCGGAAAGTGGCGAGTTCGAAATGCCTGACTTGGCGAAGGAGCGGCGCAGCGGCGCCTACCAGACTATTGCCTACGACAAAGAAGGGAATGCGTCGTACGACGAGAACGGAAATCCAAAGATGAAAAGCGTGCCGGCAGTCCTGAAAGCTTCAGCCAAGGAGGTTCAGCGATTGAACACGAACAAGATCACTCCCGATATTCGTTTTCACTATCGACTCATCGCCGGCGCGCTGGCGATGAAAGCGGCGGCCTTGTTGCCGGACAATACGGAGGAACTAGCCGATGTCGTGAACCAGGCCGGTCTCTGGGTGAAAGATCGGGATGAGAAAACTGGTAACCGTTATTACCAAATCATCGACCATCGCTGCGCGAAAACGCAGATCGGTCGTGCCGATATCGCCAAGCATTGGTTCGTCGATCAACAAGGGCCGTGGAGCACCCAGCAACAACAAGCATATGAGACGATGCAAAAAGAGTTAAAGCTCGATGCATCTACGCCCCAATAGAAAGTGCAACACTTATCCTATTTTTGCGCTTGCGCTTGAAACAATGCTGGCAGTGCGCGCCCGGGACATAATCTCTCTCCCGGCGACAGATTCTTGAATCCATCCGGATTGCACGGCGCATCTCGTCAGCAGATTCATGGTTCTTCCTTTCTTTCCCCGCTGTGTTGACTCTGTGGTTTCGGGTCCAGAAGCGGCAAAGAACCTAGCGGGCAAATGTCCTCCGCCTGATTCAGATCCGTTTAACGACAGTCGAGTTTGGGAAAAATCACGCCAGCTTGTCAAAGACAGAAAACCGCAACCCTCGAATCGCGGCTTCAAGTTCGATAAACGCCGTCAACTTTTCATCCGCGTGCACAACGAAACGCTTTCCGTCATCGCGACGTGCGTCCGCGATCCAGGTCGTTCGCCCGTTGGAATCAATCGCTCTAGACACAGCTCCAACTCCAACCGGCTTTGCTGAGATTGTCAGCGATGATTTGCCAATACTTCACGCGCGGCAGGCTGATTGTGCTTCTTCTCCTCAGGCAATCTTGGGAGATTCAATCGGACAGACCCAAAGCAAAACGCAAAGCTTGTTCCACTTTTCTCAGCGTATCAGCGGACACCTCGCCTAGTCTCCGTTGAAACTTATGCGTCGGGGCTGCCGCTAGGCCTTGTGCATTGGCGATGCTATACTTATCAAGGCAGGACATGTTGGGTAGTTCGACTTCGTATTTACTCCCCCTATTTTTCGTTGTTACCGGGACGTAGATCGTCAATGCACGCGGTGAATCAGGATCATCCCGCGAAACAATAATTACTGGCCGATTTTTTGCGGCTATCCCGAGTTCAGCCTGCCAGATTTCGCCTCGGCACCGGCAACGAAAGCGCCATGTGATCCTCTCTACTTATCTTTTTTTCGCCCCCAAAATCGACTTTGACCGAGTTACTAAATATAACATGCGCTGAGCCTTTTTGTTGAATGCGAGTAGTTATTTCCAAATCTGTTACGGTGCCCTGCGCATTTGTAATCCAAAAAGTAATAAAGAACCGAGAATATGAAGCGGGAAACTGCGCAAAAGCAAACTGCTCGAAGCATCCAATGATAGACCTCTTTTGCGTCCCCTGTTCCACGATTGACCCATCCGACAGGAGAATCCCTGGGATTACTGACGGTTCAGACTCTAGTGGCATGGATTGGAACTGTTAGACATAATAAAAGTTTACTCAAGGTATTTGCGACCGCGATTACCAAGACGGCTACCGTGAGAGGTCATATAACGTCCTTATCCTCTCTGCCATGATGAAATATCTTATGACGCCAACGATTCACGTTTGGCTGACTTTTCGATGCAAACGTCTGCCCTCCACTTGGCAACACTTGGCAAATAGACTGACAATCCATGCGTTTCGTAGGAGGAAAAAGAGTGTGGGTCGGCCGGGACTCGAACCCGGAACCAACGCCTTAAAAGGGCGCTGCTCTACCAATTGAGCTACCGACCCGGCGGAGAACCTTTTTAATCCAGATCACACATCGCTGCAACACTGGTAAGTCTGTCTCGCCGCGGCCACAAATCGCGAGTCTTCTTTTGCATCGCACCAAATCGGATTTCGTTGTTTCATGGCGTGCATGAAACGTCTTTTAGTTTTGTGTTTCCTGGGCAGCTTAATTACTGCGATGGCGCATGGCACGACAAACTTCGACTTGGCAGCGACCGCGACGAATCAGCTCGGCGTCGATCTTCACCATCAACTTGCCACAGGCAATGGAAATCTTTGCGTCTCACCTTATTCAATCGAAAGCGCGCTGGCAATGACGTTCGCCGGCGCGGACGGCGAAACGCGCACAGAAATGGCGCATGTTTTACATTTTCCCGATGGTGACGTCCCCGCCTCATTCTCTGCGCTCCAGCATTCGCTGGAGGAGATGAGCACGAAGACAGCGGAGCTCGCGAAAGAATCTAAAAGATTCGGTGGGCCGAGCGAGCCGATCACATTGAACATCGCGAACCGGCTCTTTGCGCAAAAGGGTTACGATTTTCGCCAGGCCTTTCTGTCGCTCGTGAAACAAAATTACGGCGCGGCATTTGAGCCTCTCGATTTTGTGGCCGATCCCGCGGCAGCGACGCAGCACATCAACAAATGGGTTGCCGAACAGACGCGCGATAAGATTCGCGATCTGATTCCCGCTGGTGCACTGAATAAATTGACGCGACTCGTGCTGGCGAACGCGCTTTATCTGAAGGCGCCGTGGGCGGATCCATTTTCCGAGAAGATAACGCATCCGGAACCGTTCCATGTCCACGGCGGCGCACCGGTCGATGTTTCAATGATGCGGAAAACCGCGGAATTCGGTTACGCCAAGCGTGAAGGCTTCACCGCCGTGAGCCTTCCCTATACAGGCGGCGACCTTCAATTTCTGGTCCTTATTCCCGACGACGTAAAGGGTCTGCACGCGCTGGAATCGAATCTTAACACGGAAACTTTGGCACAATGCGCGAAGCTGGAAATGCAGGATCTCGATCTGCATTTGCCAAAGTTTAAACTCGAGCCGCCGACAATGGCGCTCGCGGAAAAATTCCAGGCGCTGGGAATGAAAACCGCGTTCGACGTTCCACGAGGGAGCGCCAATTTCGATAAGATCGCACCGCGCAAGCCGAACGATTATCTCTACATTTCGCAAATCTTTCACAAGACCTTCATCGACGTGGACGAAAAAGGAACCGAGGCCGCCGCGGCCACGGCAGTGGTGATGATGAAGGCAACCGCGATTGCAGGACCAAAACCGCAACCGATCGAAGTGAAAATCGATCGCCCCTTCGTCTACGCCATTCAGCACGTGCCCAGCGGCGCGTGTTTGTTTCTCGGGCGCATGACCGATCCGCGTTGAACATGGATATCGGCACGCTCGCAAATTTGATTAACGCAATTGCCGTCACGGCAGGTGTAATTTTTGCTGCGGCGCAGATCAGTTACTATCGCCGCCGCCGCCGGCGCGACGCGATGCTCGAGCTCGTCCGTTCGTTTCAGAGCCCGACGTTTTCAAAGGCACTGCGCCGGGTCATGGAATTGCCGGACAAGGCGAGCGCGGAGGAGATTCGGAAAATTCTCGGAACGGAAGGTGAAGATTTGCTGGTTCATCTTACTGCGACATGGGAGACGATCGGGGTCTTGCTGTTTCATGGAGAATTCAGCATCGACGTTGTCGATGATTTCTTCAGCGGCCCGATCCTGATTTCGTGGCGGAAACTGCTGCCCTATACGATTGATCTGCGGCAGCATTATCGACGCGAGACGTGGTCGGAATGGTTTCAATGGCTGGCAGAACGCATGATGGAGCGGGAATCGAAGACTCCGGCCGTCCCAGCGTACATCGCACATCCCGATTGGAGAAAACGTCATAAGAGCGCTCCATCTGCCGCGTAACTCAATTTTCCGTTCACAATGCGCGCGGCAGACGTGAACGGATGCGGCTCGAGGCGATTGGCGCCGAGGATGTGCATTACGTTGACGCCGCATGCTTTCAGATAATCTGAGATCAGTGCGCGATGACAACGCCACCAGAGCGCTTCCGCGCACATGATCGTAGTGGGCCCGACTTTACGAGAAAGATCCAGAAGGCGTTCGACGCCTTTGCGAAAATCCTCCGTCTCCATGTGATCGGCATAACCGCGGAATGACGCGTTGCGCCACGCGGTGTTGCCCGAATCGCGCCTGGGTTTTCGTTTTCCGCCCAGTTCGACGAAATGTTCGTAGCAAATCCCGTGCTCACTTATCGATTTCGCCAGCGCTTCCTTGTTGTACTGCGGATGACGCTTCGACCCGGGCCACGATCGCACATCGGCCAGCAATTTGATTCCGTTCTCTTCCAGCAATGAAATGAATATGCCGATCTCGCGCGTCGAGTGGCCAATCGTCCAGATTCGCGAAATCATCTTCCTTTTGATTGCAAGTCGATCATTGGTAGCTTCGTCAACAAATCAGGAGATGCGAAAATGAACAAAATATTCTTATCGGCGACTGTTGGGCTAGTTACATTATCATTCGTGCAAGGAGCGGAGACGCAGAAACAGCCGGAGGTCGGGAAACCGGCGCCGGATTTCAGTCTTACCACAAGCGATGGTTCGCAGGTGAGCTTGAAAGATTATCGCGGAAAATGGGTGGTGCTTTATTTTTATCCCAAGGACTTCACGAGCGGCTGCACGATGGAAGCGCGGAATTTCCAGCGTGACCTCACGAAGTACCAGGACGCCGACGCAGTGATTCTCGGCGTGAGCGCGGATACCGCGCAATCGCACAAGGAGTTTTGTGCCAAAGAAGGGTTGAACTTCAAATTGCTGGCTGATCCCGACGCGACGGTCTCGACCGAATATGGATCGGTGATGGATTACAAGGGCCAAAGGCTTGCCGCGCGGAACACCTTCATCATTAATCCGAAAGGCGAGATCGCCAAGGTTTACGCCGGCGTGAAACCCGCCGACCACAGCGAGCAAGTATTGAAAGATTTGGCGGACCTAAAGAAAAGCTAAACCGCGCCTCGGCGAAGTCGACATCAACCTCAAACCTCGAACATCAAACTTCAGAAGGTCCGGATGTAAGCTTTTGAGCGTAAACCGGCAAGCCAGCGCTCCTGAAGGTCGTGTGCCTGTTCCTGTATGAGCTTCTTCTCGATTTCGGGCCGAACTTCAGCCAACGAACGAGTAACGCCGCCCTCCTTAGCCTCGACCTTGAGGATGTAATAATTGCCCCCGTACTCGATAATGTTGCTAACCCTTCCCTCCGGCATATTGAAGGCAATCTTCTCCAGCGGCGCGGCGAGCGTCTTGCGCTCGATCCAGCCCCAGTCGCCACCGAGATCACGGCTGCTGTCGGCGGAATAAGTCTGTGCCACTTGCGCGAAGTCAGCCCCACCTGCGAGTTGCCCGAGAACTTCCTCGGCCAGCGCTTTCTGCGCCGCAGCATTGGCCGTGTCAGCCCTGCTGGGGACCATGATCAGGCGCAGCTTGACCCTTTCCTTGGAAGTGAATTCGTCGCGGTGTTGCTTGTAGTACTCTTCAATTTTCGGCGGTGAAATAACGACCATGTCCTTCTTAACGTTCTTGCCACGCATTGCTTGGACGATGATGCTCTCCATCTCCTTTTGTTTGAACTCGCCAAGCGTGAATTCCTGCGCCTCGAGCGTCTTGATAAACGTATTGCGATCTCCACCAAAGTTCTCCCGGATGATTTCGTGCATTCGCTCTTCCACAAAATGATCTGGAATTTCGTACTTCTCTTTTCTGAATGCCTGAATGACTAGACGCCGATCGATCAGGTCTTTCAGTGCCAATTCTCGCGTTGCTTTCAACTGCTTTTCCAATTCCGCGCCAGTGTACAGCGAACGGAGCTGTTTTTCGCGTGGCGCGGATAATTCGCGAACCTGCGACAAAGTGATGATGTCCCCGTTCACCACGGCGGCGATGCCGTCCACCATTCGAGGCTCTGCGGCGAACGTGGCGCAACAAATTGGTAACAGCGCAAGGCCAGAGACTGCCAGCAAGGCGATCACAAAGCGGCGGCTTATAGGTTTCATAACTTCTTGATCAGCTCCAAAATTTCCCCGAGGTGCTGCTCGATTTTCGCTGCAACTAAACGGGGGAATTTGCCCGCGACAAGTATAAAATCGCCACGACGCGTCAACATCAATTTACTTTCACGCACTTCGACGCGGCTGAGGCCTGCGTTTGCCGCGGCTAGCCTGATTTCGGTGAAGAGAAACAAATTCTCGATAGCCGGCGGAAATGGGCCAAACCGATCGCGCCAATTGCGACGCAATCGGACCAATTGATCGCGAATAGTGATTTCCGCGATATCGCGATACGCTCGAATCCGCAATGCAGGGTCACTGATGAAATTGGTCGGGACAAATGCCGGCACGCGCATCTCGGGCCCAAGATGCACGAACTCTGTTTCGTTTGTCGCGACAAAATCAAGTCGTAGATCGACATCGAACCGGAGCTGTAATTTCGCACCTCTGAGTTGCCCGACTGCCTGTTTGAGCAACTGGCAATACAAATCGAAGCCGACCGCCATAATGTGGCCACTTTGCGCTGTTCCCAGAATGCTGCCTGCACCACGAATCTCCAAGTCGCGCATGGCCACGCGAAACCCCGCGCCCAGCGCGCTGTATTGTTTGATGGCGCTGATCCGTCTGCGCGCAGCGCCAATCGTCATCATTTCGCGCGGGAGCATGAGATAAGCGTAAGCCTTGTGCTCGGAGCGGCCAACACGACCGCGCAATTGGTAGAGGTCGGCCAGACCAAAGCGGTCCGCGCGATCGATGATGATCGTATTCGCGTTCGGGATATCCAGACCGCTTTCGATAATCGTCGTGCAGACCAGAACATCGATCTTCCCGGCAATGAATCTGGCCATCACAGCTTCCAGTTCATCGGAATCCATCTGGCCGTGGGCGATTTCCACGCATGCTTGCGGGCAAAGATGAACAACGCGATCGCGCGCTCGCTCGATCGTCTGCACACGATTGTGCAGAAAGAAAACCTGCCCACTGCGTTCTAGTTCCCGATTAATCGCGTCGCGGATGATTCGTTCATCATAAGCCGAGACGACCGTTTCAACCGGTAAACGATTCAGAGGCGGCGTCTCGATCGTGGACATGTCTTTTACGCCTACAAGCGAAAGATAGAGCGTGCGCGGAATTGGTGTCGCCGAAAGCGTCAGAAGATCCACCAGTTTGAACAACTCCTTGAACTTTTCCTTGTGCAAAACGCCGAAGCGCTGCTCTTCGTCGATGACGACGAGCCCGAGATCCTTGAAGAACACGTCGCCGGAGATTAGTCGGTGTGTGCCAATCACGATATCGACGCCGCCTTGGCGCAATAACTCCAGGATTTTTTTCTGCTCCGACTGGGAACGGAATCGGCTGAGCATTTCAATGCGGACCGGATAATCGAGCATCCGCTGCCGAAACACTTCGAAATGCTGCTGGGCCAGCACAGTCGTCGGCGCGAGCACCGCGACCTGTTTGCCATCCATAACCGCCTTGAAAGCGGCGCGAATTGCCACTTCGGTCTTGCCAAACCCAACGTCGCCGCAAATCAAGCGGTCCATCGGTTGCGGACGTTCCATATCGATCTTTGTGTCAATGATCGCCTTCATTTGGTCCGGCGTTTCCCGAAACGGAAAGGAATGCTCGAATTCGGCCTGCCATTTCGTATCGGGAGCAAACGCGTGACTGGGATGTGTCTGACGCTCCGCCTGAATCGCAAGCATTCTGCCGGCATAATCGAAAACGGAGGCTGCGGCGTTTTTCTTCGCGCGCATCCACTTTGAGTCACCGAGTGAACTGAGCGGCGGCGTTTTTTTCCCGACGCCAACATAGCGCGATACGAGATAGGCTTGCTCGAGAGGGACGTACAACTTTGCTTCGTCGGCAAACTCGAGCGCGAGAACTTCCTGCAACCCGTCCTGTCCGTCCGCCATCCCGGCCTGCGGCGCGTCCGGCATTCTCGCGCCACCAATTTTTATCAGGCCTAAGAATCTTCCGATGCCGTGTTCGAGGTGTACTACCAGATCGCCTTCAGCCAGTTCGCTGAAATCGATCTGTGCGCGCTGACGCTCTGCGCGCCGCAATCGCCGACGGCCATGCGCAGCCAGCCGGCCAAATAATTCCGCGGCCGAGAGCACGACGAGATTTGCCCCTGGAAAACAAAAACCGCGAGGTAGCGCGCCTTGGACGAGATCGACCCCTTTCATGCCCGGCGGCCAGCCACTTGTCTCAAGTGGCTGGGTCGCCCAGCTCCTTCCAGCAGCCGCGTCTCGCGAGATCCGCTCATTCTGTGGAAGGAGCTGTCCGCCGGAGGAGGGTTCGGCGATATCGTCCAGCGCCTCCTTTTTGCCCATGATTTCGCTGAAGCGCTCGATCTCGCCTTCGGTCTGAAAATAAATGACTATCTTCGCCTTGCTCGCGCGCCATTCCTTTAGACGCGCCACAAACTGTGCGCGTTTTGCTTCGATTAGTACCAGGTCCCCGATCGCGAATTCGCCGATCTCGCAATCCTGGAACGCGCCAGTGAAATCTTCCGGGCCCGACTCGATCCAACCTTCGCTGATTTGGATGTGTGCGTCGGAGTTTTCCCGTGGTTCAATGTCCATTCTGAAATGATCGGCGGCGATATAGTCGCGAACCACGGCGCTTTGGTCATCGACTGTGCCAAGCAGAAGATCGGCAGATCTCAAGTCGCGCACGGAAGTCTGCATGTCGATGTCGAACTCGCGTAGCGATTCGATTTGATCATCCGAAAATTCCAGGCGCATGGGCAACGGCGCCTGCCACGAATAAAGATCGACGATCCCGCCGCGCACCGCGAATTGGCCGCGTGTCGTGACTTGGGCGACACGCTCGTAGCCGGCGGCCGCGAGTTGTTCGAGAAGCTCCTCCATCTTCTTGGTGATCCCGCGGCGAAGTTGAACGAGACTGGATTGGAGCGCGCCTCGCTTGGGTGCAGGTTGATCGAGGCTAGCGCGCGTTGCCACAATCAAAAGCGGGACGGACTCTCGACCGACGTGCATAAGCAACGCGAGCTGTTCCGCAGCGATTTCCGGATCGGGCAGAATGTTTTCGACGGCCGCAAGCTCAGCTTCTGGCAGGAAAAGCGCAGTCGGATACCAATTCAGCAGGCTTTCGTAGAGCAATTCCTGGGAATGAACACTGGGACACAAGATCCAAAGGGTTTTGTCGATCTCGCGTGCGATGATGGCAACGAGAAATGCCTGTGCCGGCGGGATGACATGCGAAAATGCTACCGGCCATTCCGCGCGCTCAATTTTCTGAAGTTTGCGCGCAATTGCGTCGCTCTTGGCAACAATCTTTAAAAGTTCCGTCGGTCCCGATTTGTGCACTGCAGATTGTACAAGCAGAAGGAGAACGAAGCCACTCGCGCTGAGTTATTGCGCGGGTTCGTTATAACGTGCGCCCGATCGCCGCGGCGACCGCACGGAGACGCGGAACCAGCTCGGCGAAAATTTCCGGTGTGAGCGCTTGGTCGCCATCGCTTTTGGCAAACTCCGGCGAATCATGTACTTCGATCATGAGCGCGTCTGCGCCGGCGGCCACGGCGGCGAGAGACATCTGGGGAACGAATTCGCGCAGACCGAGCGCGTGCGTCGGGTCGACAATGACCGGCAAATGCGTTTTGGATTTTAAGAGCGGCACGGCACTCAGATCGAGGGTGTAACGCGCCGCAGTCTCAAAGGTGCGAATGCCGCGCTCGCATAGAATCACGTTCATGTTGCCTTCGCTCAAGATGTATTCCGCGCTCATGATCAGATCGTTGATGGTAGCGCTGAATCCGCGCTTAAGCAGGACTGGTAATTTGCTGCGACCTACTTCTTTAAGGAGAGAAAAGTTATGCATGTTGCGAGTGCCCACCTGAAGGCAGTCCGCGTATTTTTCAATCACGGTTAAATCGCGCGGGTCCATGATCTCCGTAATTACGGGCAACCCGGTTTCAGCGCGCGCCTCAGCGAGGAAGCGGAGCCCCTCTTCACGCAGCCCCTGAAAACTGTATGGCGAAGTGCGCGGTTTGAATGCGCCACCGCGCAAGACTTTTGCGCCCGATTTTTTCACAATCCGCGCAATGGAGAAAATTTGCTCTCTGCCTTCGACTGAACATGGGCCGGAAATCAGAACGACCTCTTCGTGTTCACCCACTGGGACGCCGCCTATTGTTACCGAGGAGGAACCGCGGGAATCGCGGGCAGCAAGCTTGTACGGTTTCAAAACTGGCAGGATCGCTTCCACTCCCGCCATGGCGGCGAGCGGTTTCTCGCGAAGAAGCGCTTCGGGCCCAATCACGCCGATGATGACGCGTGAGGCGCCACGGCTGATCTGCGCGTCCAACCCGAACTCCCGTACACGGGTGACGATCTGATTAATCTGCTCCTCAGTAGTGTTGGGTTTCGTGATAATGATCATGTTTTCAGCCGCGGAATAGTCAGAATGCTGCCGCGCCAGATTTTCTGCAAGCTCAGATACTGATCGGCAATTCTTAGAGCGAAATTGGCACCTTCTCCGACCGCGGGCTGGAATCTAATTTGTGATGGTAACCGGTGTGCCGAGTGAGACCGATTTAAAAAAGTTTTCAGCCATGAATTCAGGCATGCGGATGCAACCATGCGACGCAGGATAACCGGGAAGGTAACCCGCATGTAGTCCGGTGCCCGAGACAATGCGCATGAAGTAAGGCATTGGCGTACCTCGGAAGTGTGCGCCCGGCGGTTTCCGGTCTTTGGTTACATCGACATTAGGGACGACGATGTTGCCCGCCGAATCAACATAGTCGCCGAACAAGCTAGAAGCATGATTAACGTCCTTCTGAATGATGGAGAAATGGCCATATGGTGTGTTGAGTCCTTCGCGGCCGGTTGAAAGTTGTGATACGCCAACCAGCACGCCGCTTTTGTAAAAATAGGCGCGTTGTTCCCCAAGACGAATGATGATGGAAGGCTTCCCTTGTACCGAATCCCCGTCCCAGTACGACACAGTATCACGGGGCGCACCGGCAGGCGCACCGCCGTGAACGCCTCCCAAATATTGCGTCTTGGCTGAGAAGCGCGCATCTTCTTCGCCACATCCGGCGGTGAAAAAGAGAAAAGCAATGGCAACTGCCCCTAGTAACCTGCTAAACGATAAATGGAACATAATTATTTTTGAGTCGCACTTTTAATGCGCAAGCAGCGCAAAAAGTCAAGAAGCGCCGACCGCTCTTTCGGTTCCAAAATTCAAGTAAACTCGGCGTTATCACTCAAGCCGCCGGCTTGAATTTGTGCTTGCATCGTGCACACTTTCGAGGTTTCCGCGAGGTGGTGAATCCACATTTTCATGCCAACTTACGAGTATCATTGTCAGAAGTGCGACCAGAATTTTGAAGCGTTCCAGTCGATGCGCGATGAACCATTTCGCGAATGTCCAAAAGATCTTTGCCGCTTGAGGAAATGGGGCCGCGGAAAGGTGAAGCGCCTGCTTGGGACTGGCGCAGGGGTAATTTTCAAGGGCTCCGGGTTCTACATCACCGATTATCGCAGCGATTCATATAGAGAAGCTGCGAAAAAGGAGTCGCCTGCCACGGCCACAACAGCAGAAAAACCGGCGCCGCCAAAAGAAACCGGTGCGAAACCATCTTTGACTGCCCCGACCAAAACACCGGAGAAAAAACCCGAGAAAGAGTAGTTTGGCGGGCTATCGAAGGCGGGATACGACCTCGTGCCAAAGTAGTGCGTTCAGCCGTCCAGCGGACGCGACCACATGACGGAAGAAAATTGGGTTCCCGGGACGATGCGGCGCGTTGCTAATCTCGCCTAAGCTCCAAAAATTCTGGCGACAATAAAAAAAGACCGGCGGTTTGCCTCTTTAACACCTCGCGAATTTCCGCCGGTCAACCAACCGAAAGATCAATAATCGACAATCGTCTTCCGGTTAACTCCACCCGCCATACTCGTGAGAAACCGTCGGCCAATTAGCCTACGTTCCCGTGGTCGCGCTCGTAAGCGCGAATTGCTCGCCGGGTCCCAGGCCCCATGATTCCATCAATGGCGCCATGATAGTAGCCGGCGCGAGCGAGGCGACGTTGCAGTTCGGCCACTCTGGAGTGGCTGCTATTGCTATAGTCACCGTATCCATAGCCGGGCTGGCCATAACCATACCCGTACCCGCCATAGCCGTAGTACGGATAGCCATAGCCATATGGGTAGCCGTAATATCCATATGGATATCCCCAGCCCCAGCCCCATCCCCACCACCATGGAAAGCCGAAGTCACCGATAAAGATGACATCATTAAAGTTGTGGTGGTGGAAATGGTCGAAACGGTCGAAACGGTGGAAACGGTCGAAATGCCGGAAATTGCCACTGAACGTGCCGGCTCCGCCGCGCATGACCGGATGCCCTCCTCCCATCGAAGTGAAATTGCCGCCGCTGCGCGGAGCGGCGCTGACTCCTGATGCAGCCAACGCAATTACCGCAACCAAAGTTAAGAAGAGAATAGATTTTGAATTCATAAACTACTCGGGGTTTTACTCATTATACACCAAAGGGCGGCGGGAGTTTCGATTTTTTACGCATCCCGGGATAAAATGAGACCGGCGGCTCGCCCCATTGCACCCTGCGAGTCCCGCCGGTCAAAGTAACCGAATACTCAATCGTTAAGTCTCAGATTAACTGAGGCCCATTCTGTCGAGCAGCGGCCGACTTGATCGTGCCGTCCACAGCCAGATGATGCGTCGCTTCATAAGCGCTGATCGCGGCCCGGGTTTGCGGCCCCATCGCCCCGTCGATCACGCCATGATAGTAACCGAGCTCGCCGAGGCGACGCTGCACCGCCGCAACCACGGACCGGTCATATCCGTAAGCCGGTCCCCTGTAGTAGGAGTAACTGTACGGATAGTAATCCCCATAGTACGAAGGCGCGTAATTCGAGTACGGCCAGGACGAGTAATAGCCATAGTACGGGTAGCCGAATCCGCCAGAGTAATAGCTGTAATACGGATAGTTACCGTAATAATAGCTAGTGCCGCCGCCATAATAACGAGTGCCGCCATAGTAGCGAGTCCCGCCGTAACGATATGTCGGCGTCATTTGAGCTGACGCCATTCGTGTCCGCGCCGACGACGTCATTCGCGTTGGTCTCGAGGACGTGACTCGCGTTGGTGTCGAGGACGACCTCACTACCTTTTTCTTTTGAGGCGGCTGACCCAGTGCAGGCGACATAACTAGCGCCGCTGCCGCCAAGCAGCTTATGAAAACTAAACGTTTGGTTCTCATGTACTTGCTCCTTTCCGTAGGATCCGCCTCACAAATGCGTTCGCCGAAGCCTGTCAAGGGCTTCCTCGGACGGACGCAACCGTAAACGCTTTCGGCTGGAGACCGCCGTGGCTACAACGCAGGTTCTGCGAGACGTTCTCCATATTAAAAACCTGAGACGCCGGAGAGTTTCGCCGATTCTGCTGGTGAGGACGCTGTCCTCGTGCTTATCATGGGCCGCTTTATGAAGGTGAAGCGTGGTGCGATTTTCCTCTGCTGGATTTTCGCCTGTCAATCGTTGCACGCTGCATTACCCGAGCGCAGCGTAAGTCCTTCGCATCAATTCATCATTTACGGCGCTGATGTTGTGTTGCGCGGCGGGGTCTCGAATTTAGCGGAGCAAACCAAGGCGAATTTGCTCGCGCTACTGCAACAGCGTGACGGATGGAAGATACCGGTACTGATTAATTTGCAGCCACGACAGGCGAATCTCCCAGAAATTCCGCCGGCTGAGTTGCATGTTAGCCAGACCGGTTTTGGCCCGAAACTGCAACTTGATTTGACCATCGCGCAAGATCTCGATGCTTCATTGATGGAGCGGGAATTGTTGCGCGTGATTCTGCTGGAGATGATTTACCGAAACCAACCGAACGTTGCTCCTGGAACCGCCTTTTTGCAGCCGCCGGATTGGTTGCTCGACGGCATACTTGCGTTCACGCCCGGCCGTGACCGCAGGTCGCTGGTCGAAGCGCTTTCCGCCGCGGACAAGGCGCTGCCCCTGGTCGAATTTCTCATGAAACGTCCGGAGCTACTCGATTCCGCTGGTCGCCTGGTTTATCGCGCTTATTCGTTTGCGCTTGTGCAATTGCTAATCGATGGAGCAGACGGGCGCGCGGGGCTGTTGCGGTACATCGGCAACTTATCGAATGCATCCAACGATCCGCTGGCCGATTTGAAGGCGCAGTTTTCCGTATTGGCAAATCACCCCGAAAAAATCTGGCGTGCAGCTGTAGCGCGGCTGAGCGGTGCCGAGAATTACCAGTTATTCACATTTTCGGAAAGCGAACGACGCCTTGATGAGTTGCTGCGCGTTAAAGTTCCAGGCATGGATAAATCAGCGGAACTTGGCAGCTTCGTGCGGCAGAAGCCCTCCCCGGCGGAAAAAGCGGCGCTCAAGCAATTGAGTCAGGCATTGCTTTTATTTATTGGGCAAGCGAATCCAGTATTGCGTCCTGTCGCGCGCGAATACCAGCAGATGGTGACGCTACTTGCGCGTGGAAAACGACGAGGCGTCGCGAAGCGGCTTGCGCCCTTGCAACTTACTCGTGAAAAGCTCTCGGCGCGAATGAATGACATTGACGATTACATGAACTGGTTCGAAGCGACACAAATGGAGAACGGCAGTGGCAATTTCACTGATTATCTTAAGGCAGCAAACCAATCGCCGCGCTCGGCTCCAAGGCGACGCGACCCGCTCTCAGTCTATCTCGATTCATTAGCCGGCCAATTCGAGGATTAGCAAGCTGCGGAATTTCCGCACACGAAATCTACCGCAGTTGCTCCTGCTGACCTTGCTGTTTATCGTAACTTGTTCTTGGTATGCAAAAAATTGGATTTGCTGAAGCACTCGATTCCATCGTGGCGAGCGATCCACGTTACCAGCGGGATGCATACGTTTTCCTGCGCGATGCGCTCGATTTCACCACGAAACAGCAGAAGAAAATCAAGGGCGCTACTGTACGTCATGTGACAGGGCCGGAATTGCTCGAGGGTGTGCGGCAGTACGCGCTCAAAGAATTCGGGCCAATGGTCATGACCGTTTTCGAAAACTGGGGCGTTCATTCCTGTGAGGACACTGGAAACATGGTTTTCAACCTCATTGGCGCCGGAATATTCGGAAAGACCGAGGAGGATTCGATCGAGGACTTTAAGAACGTCTATGATTTCGAAGAAGCTTTTATAAAACCGTTCGCACCGGCCAAACCAGCGATTGTGAAGCTGCCCGCGGGCGTGCCGGCGCAGAAGTCTGTATGATGCGATTCGCGCCGTCCATGGCGCTCGTGGTCGCGATTATGCTTACCACTACCAATCGGAATACCACTGCAACTGACAGGTTGCCCGTGATTACGTTTCCGCCGAGCTCGGCGCAAAAGTGGATTTTGCCAAACGGCCTGACGATCATCGTCCAGGAAGATCACAGCGCGCCGGTGGCAAGCGTGCAGGCTTGGTGCGCCACGGGAAGCATCTACGAGGACCAGCATCTGGGAGCAGGCTTGTCCCACATCCTTGAGCACATGCTCTTCAAGGGAACCAAGACGCGATCGACCAATGAAATCGCGCAGAAGATCCAGGACGTTGGTGGTTACATCAACGCTTATACATCCTTTGATCGCACGGTTTTTTGGATCGACGTTCCCAAGGACGGCGTGACCACCGCGCTCGACATTTTGGCCGACGCGATGATGAATTCGACTTTGCCGCCGCAGGAATATCAGAAGGAGCAGGAAGTGATTCGGCGCGAGTTCGCCATGGGGATGGATGACCCCGATCGCGTGGCCACGCTGCTGCTTTTTGCGACCGCTTACCAGCGGCATCCGTATCGCTTCCCCGTAATCGGTGAGATCGAAATCTACAACCAGCTCACGCAAGAGCAGGTGCTGCAGTATTACAAAACGCGCTATGTCCCGAACAATCTTACGTTCGTCGTCGTGGGAGACGTCGATGGACAAAAAGTGCGGCAACAACTCACCGATCTGTTCAAGCCGTATCCTGAGAAATCGCTCAAGCCGGTCTTCATTCCTGGGGAACCGCCGCAACTTGGTAGGCGAGAGGTGAATCAGGAGTTTGCCACAGAACTGACGCATCTTTCGCTGGCCTGGCACATTCCGGAGGTCACAAACCCCGATGTGCCTGCGCTCGATCTTCTCGCATTGATTCTCGGTGACGGGCGTAGCTCGCGTCTCTATCGGCGCGTTCGCGAAGAGGCCGGTTTGGCGTTCCGCATAGGCGCATTCTCCTACACGCCGGGCGATCCGGGATTATTCGGCATAGATGCCACTCTCGATCCAAAAAAACGCGAAGAAGCCGAGCAATTGGCTTTGCGCATCGTTGATGAGGTAAAACAGACTGGAGCTACTCCAGAGGAACTCGCGAAGGCAAAGAAAATTGCGCTCAGTCATCATCTCAGCGCTCTTACGACCATGAGCGGCCAGGCCTCAGACATTGGCTCCAACTGGTTCCTTACGCGCAATCTCAATTTTAGCCGGGATTATCTGGATGCCGTGCAGAAGGTCACACTTGATGATATCAAACGCGTCGCCGCAAATTATCTGGCCGAGAACAATCTGACGGTCATCTCGTTGAATCCGAAAGGATCGCTGGGCGCCAAGGCCGAGGGTCCGAAGGTCGCCGCTGCCGCCGAGGTTCAGAAATTCGAGCTATCAAATGGGCTGCGTCTTCTGGTGCGCGAAGATCGGCGCTTGCCATTGGTAGCAATGGGTGCGGTTTTCCGGAGCGGTCTTCTCGCGGAAACGCCGCAGACAAATGGCATCACGCGTCTAATGGCGAAGGTGATGCTCAAAGGAACCAAGACGCGCACCGCGGAACAAATTGCAAACCAGATCGAAGCTGTTGGCGGCTCCATCGCCAGCGAAGGAGGGAACAACAGTTTCAATGTGCAGGTTGGTATTACTAAACCGGATGTGAAACTAGGCGTCGAATTGCTCTCGGACGTTTTGCTCAATGCAACCATGCCGGAAAAAGCGATCGCGCGTGAAAAAGAAATCCAGATCGCCGCGATCCAGCAGGAGGAAGAGCAGCTGACGAATGTTGCGCGCAACATCATGCGGCAGGCGCTTTTCCCGCAGCATCCGTACGCCCTGCGCCAAAATGGTTCGGTCGACTCTGTTCAGAGATTGACGCAAAAGGATTTGCTTGAATTTCGTGATCGTTATGTCGTCGCGAAAAACGGTGTGGTCTTTGTCTTCGGTGATGTGAACGCAGCGGAGGTGAAGCAGCTCTTGGAGCAAGCGCTCGGGAAGATGCGGCCCGGCGAGCTCGCCTTGAAGGATGTGCAACCGGCGATGCCGCTGGCAAAACCAGAATCCGTGGAAAGTCGCAAAGACAAAGCGCAAGGCGTGATCATGGTCGGATTCCGCGGTGCGAGTTTATCGAGTCCGGATCGCTACCCGCTGGAGTTGATCGACGAGGCGAGCAGCGATCTCGGCTCGCGATTCTTTATTCGGATTCGCGAGCAAATGGGACTGGCCTATTACGTCGGCGCAAACCAGATGCAAGGACTAGTGCCCGGTGTTTTTGCATTTTATCTCGGGACGGACCCGCAGAAGATCGAGCCGGTGAAAACAGCCTTTCTTGATGAAATCCGCAAGCTTGCCAACGGGGGTCTTACGCCTGAGGAATTAGCGCGTGCAAAAAAGAAACTCATCGGCCAGCAGGAGATCGCCAATCAGAGCAACGACACTTTCGGTTTTCATTGCGCGCTCGACGAGCTCTACGGGATGGGCTTCGATTATTACAAGCGACTCGAGCACGACGTGAACGCGATAACGCTCGACGATATTAAGCGGGTCGCTGCGAAATATTTTCGGGATCAACCCTACGTTTTGGCCACGGTACGACCGCCCGAGAAGAAGTGACAAGTGATGAGTGACGAGAAGAATCATGCTATCTTAAGATGGCTCATCACTCGTCACCTATCACTCATCACTTAGTTCTATGGCTGAAGTCCAAAAAACCACACAGAGCGGCGAGATGTCGCAGCGCTTCATCGAGTTTGTGGTGATGCACGCGCAAAACGCTGCGCTGTTCCTCGGTCAAATTCCAAATCCAAAGACTGGCGAACCCGAAGTGAACTTGGATTTCGCCAGGATGTTCATTGACCAATTGGAGATGATTCAGGAGAAAACGCGTGGGAACCTGACGAACGAAGAGACCACCGTGTTGCGGAATACCCTTTCTAATTTGCAAATGGCATATGTCGAAGCTGCTGGCGAACAGCCCAAAGGCGCCGCGCAACCCGAGGCTCCGGAAGCCGCAGCCGCGCCAGAACCCCCCGAGCAACCATCGGCAGGCAAGCCTGAACCATCGGCGCCGATTGCATCTGCCGAGGCCGAGACGGAATCGAGAAAGAAATTCACCAAAAGCTACGGCCCGTAGCTCGATTCCGCTTTGCGAAAATCATTCTCGTGGTGGCGGACGGAAAATTCGCGCTGCGCATTTCGTGCAGCTCGGAACCGGAAGATCCTAACAATACCGATTCCAGTCTGATCACTGCAGTCGAACTCGTTTCGCTTCGATCGAAGAAGGTTGTGGTGAACGTCGGTCAAGACAACGAAGGCAGTGCCTCTCATTTGGTTTGGTCCAAGGATTCGAACTGGTTTGCGTATCCTTTAACCGGTGGCCCACGCGTTACGGATACGTATATTTATCATCGCTCAGGCAATGATTTTGCCCGACTTGAGGCGGAGCTCCGGGTCGATGCCAAGGGGATGTCAGGAACGAATATGTCACGCCAATTCGGTGGATAAGACCGGGTATCCTGTTGCTCGAGCAATACGACATCTTTCGCGGAGGCGAGGGGAAGAGGCTACCTACAGATTCACTGCCAAGTTCGACGAGAAAACCGGCAAGTTCCGAATCATTTCAAAAAAGAAAGTTCCGTCGAAGGAGTAGGTGGCTGTGGTGTTGATGCGATCGATGCTTCCAACATTTCTCCTCGCCGCAGTATTTGCGTTGACGGCGACGGTCTCGCGCGGCGCCTCCGAGATTGTGATTGCGATTCGCTATCTACAGGCCAAGGGCACGAGTCATTCACATCTTTACTTATATCGTGAAGACGGAAAGCTGTTGCGACAATTGACCAACGACAATTCCGGGCAGGACATCGATCCGATTTTCGCGCCCGATGGGAAAACGATTGCGTTCACCCGCGAGAAACCAAATGACACGCGGGAATTTTGGAGCATCGATCCTCGCGGCACGAAGCCGAAGAAGTTCGATGCCGCGCCCGATTGGTACTCGGCAACGAAAAGCTCACCTTATTTCACGAATCTCGAACAAGGCGAAGAGCAATCTTCATCGGCCTCTCCAGCAGCGAGGCAGGAAGAATCCGGGCCGCCTTCCGCGACAGGCGAGAGCGCCGAGCGGCGGGAACATCCGAGTGTGACAGCGCTGGACGCTGTGGCTGATGCAAAAGACCGCCCGCCAGCAACGATCAACGCCCCCGCCGCGGCGGGCGAAATCTTCTGGCGCAAGGACGAAGACAAGGAGGATCCACTGGACTGGGTAATGTGGTTCCGCGATTCCAACTCGGGCCAAGAGGCTAAGGTCGGCAAGCTGCGCGGCTTCCCGTCCTTCGAGCCGTTGCAAATTCGGCGGAACACGGATCAACAGTTTCTGTTCGAGGGTCCGCTGCGGTTAATATTCTTCAGCTGCCACCTTGACAGCACGGAGGGCGACACGGTCGAGGCTTTCGATTTCAACAAGCGAAAGCTCATCCAATTATCGCCAAACTGGGCGACGCCGATTCCGCTTCCCGGGGAGGCGGCGTTTCTCACACTCACCGAAAATCGCTACGTCGAAATTCCCGGCAGTTCGAAGACTGCGAATTGCTCCTACGTCGAACGTTGGGGCGCGAATATTAAGGAGAGGTGTTACGACCAGCACGACCCTCCGTATTGCGCAGGCGAGCCACAAGTGCGTTACGCGCGCAAAGACACTGCCGCAATCTGTTATGGTGCGTCGATGTATCGACCTGAAAAAAACCCGCCTGTCATTACGATCCGCAACCGAGCGGATTAGAAAGAGTATGGAAAAGATCGTCGGTGTCAGCTCAACTTGGATGTGGATGATTCCTGCATCCATTCTGTTGGCGAGCGCGTCAGTTGGTTTCGCCAAAGCACAAAAGAAGTCGGCTGCATCCGGCCAGGAAAAACCGGAAGCGATCTTGGCTGCGGCCAAAAAAATTGCCGATGCAAAGGCTTGGAGCGTTCAAGCGCACGTGAACGCGGACAAGGATATGAAGATTTCTGGAATTATTTTCGGAAAAGATTTCGATCTCACGATCGAAACCGTCGATAGGACCACGCGCCAGATCGCGCTGGGCGACAAAAGCTGGTCGAGCGATGACGGCGGCAAGAGTTGGAAAGAGAACAACGAGATTGATCGGCGCTTCTATTATCTCATGCACACGCCGATCAAATATTCGACGAACGAAAAGATTCCGCCGTTTGCGGAGGTCGGCACAGAGAAATTGGGAAACGAATCGTTATTGCACATTCGGTTCATCGCGCCGGACAAAATCACGTACGAAGGCGACCGGGCCAATTATTGGATCGCGCTGCAAGATCGACAGTCGCCGGTGATTCATCGCTTTCTCGGGCCGATGGGTTTTGAGAATAACTATGTGACCGACCAAGTGGACTACACACCGAACATGGATGAGCATCCGATCCTTCCGCCGCCCGGCAATCCGCACGCGCAGGCGCCGCCGCCTGGACCGGAAGCGCTTCTCATGGCCGCAATGAAAAAGATGAGCACCGGTGTGTGGTCGGTGAACGGCACCGTCACTTTCAAGAATACAATCAAGCTGCATGGACTTCTCTCCGGCGAAGATTTTGATCTAACGAATGAACGCGTGAAACCAAACACGCCAATGCGCGGCATCGTGATTAAAGACAAGGCTTGGGTTTGTTCCGACGGAGAGACGTGGCACGCCGGCAGCCCGGACGATCGGTTGCTCTATAATTGGGCGCACACTCCGATCATGACCGGCCGACTTTGGCCGCCGTTTGAAAAAGTGGGCTCCGAACAACGCGACGGCCAGACGTGGTTGCACATTCAGCTGAAGGTTGCCGAGGCAAAAGCCGATCCGAACCAGTTACCGCAATATTGGCTGGTGCTCGATTCCCAAGGACAAGCTCAATACATCGGGCACGCCGAGATGCCGATGTTTTCGCAAGGCGCTTCTCAAGTGGTCCACTGCTCATTCGATTATGCGCCGGCCAAAGAAAAAATCGCGCCGCCGCCGCTTGGGCCGCCCGTTGACGATAAGGTTCATGGCTTCAATGACATTGAGCAACACAAGTTCGATTGGAAAGGCAAGATCGTTCGCGTCGAGATGACTCCCAAACTTTTGCAATCGGAACAAATTGGCGAGGACACCTACCGCGCGTTTCTCAAAGACACCGCTATCCCAAATCATTACGGCGTTGTTGAATTTCCCCATGACGCGCTGGTGAAGTTGGGATTTCTCAAAAAGACGGTGAGCGGAACGCACGCCTCGGAGCAATTGGAAAAGATGGGCGCGCTGGGTCGAACCGAAGGCGAACCAGTTTCGTTTTACGTGGAGGTGATTCCAATCGGTGAAAGGCCCGCGGCAAGAGCCGCCGCCGTCGGCGCGAAACTCGTTCGCGATGCCGACGGGAGCGTCAGTTACACCTGGGATACAGGCAAGGCCTCAAGCGAAAAGAAGCAGCGCGACGGTGCAACCGATCAGAAGAACTTAGCGAAATCAGCACCGCCAGCCTCGTCAGCGGACGAAGAGCCTGCTGGAGACCTTGTTAATCGCGGAATCAAAAAAGCGAAGGACGGTGACTTGGATGGAGCGATAGCCGATTTCGACAGCGCGATCAAAGCCGATCCAAAGAATGACGCCCCTTATTATAACCGGGCCCAAGCCAAACGGCTGAAGAAGGACACGGCCGGCGCTATTGCCGACTATACCCACGCCATCGAGCTCGGCTCCACGAATCCGGCTGCTTACAACAACCGCGGCAACGCCAGATCGGAGAACAACGACCCGGATGGAGCAATTGCTGATTACACACGCGCAATCGAACTCAAACCTGACTATGCGCGCGCCTACTACAATCGCGCTGTCACCAAGAAGGCCAAGGGAGATGCCAAGGGGGCTGCCGCAGACTTCAAGCGCGCGAAAGAACTGGATCCGAAACTCGCAAGCGAAGAGTCTGCTGCGGATTCGAAGAACGAATCAGATGTCGACCTAGTCGAGCGCGGGATCGAAAAAGGTCAGCAAGGCGACTTGGATGGAGCTTTGACTGATCTTAATCGCGCGATCGAGCTCGATCCTAAGAATTCAGCCGCTTATTACAACCGTGCCGCTACCAAATTGTTAAAGAAGGATACGGCCGGTGCCATTGCGGATTACACGCATGTTATCGAACTAGACCCAAAAAACGTTAACGCTTATAACAACCGCGGCATCCTGAAAGCCAGGAACAACGACCCTGATGGGGCCCTTGCCGATTACAACCACGCCATTGAGTTGGATCCAAAGGAGGCCAAGGCATACAACAACCGTGGCAATGTCAAGAAAGCGAAGGGCGAGCTTGACGGCGCGATCGCAGATTTCACCAGCGCAATTGAATTAGACTCTAATCTAGCCATCGCTTACAAAAATCGCGCCGAAGCCAGGCAAGCCAAGGGTGATAAAGCCGAGGCGGAGGCGGACTTTAAGAGCGCCGAGAAAATCGACCTTGTTAATCGCGGTATCGAAAAAGCGAAGAAAGGGGACTTGGATGGAGCCATCGCCGATTTCAGCCATGCGATCGAGCTCGATCCCAAGGATGCGATTGCGTACTCCAATCGCGCTCATGCCAAACGGCTGAAGAAAGACGCGGCTGGTGCGCTCGCCGACTGTACGCGAGCAATCGAACTCGATCCGAAATTCGCCGAGGCTTACTTCGAACGCGGCACCTTGAAAGGAAGAAACAAGGATGCGGATGGCGCGATTGCTGATCTCACCCGCGCGATCGAACTAAAACCCGATTACGCCTTCGCCTATTATAATCGCGGCATCGCCAGGAAGGCCAAGGGCGACAAGGCCGGGGCCGACGCAGACTTTAAGAGCGCTGCGGCCGCGAATAGGGTGAGCCTGCTCGATGGCAAACTCAAGATCGATATCTCACCGGATTTTTCGCGTGAGCCTGATGATCCCGCACATCCAAAAACGATCGCTAAGTTCTCTGGCCCAGCAGATGGAGCGTGGGGAGAAGTTTTACGTGGCACTCACGGACTCACGCCGGAGGACCTACCCGGCTATCTCAAAAGGCGTGTCGATGAATACAGCAAAGGTTTCAAGTGGCTATCCAAAGATTCCCACCTGCAATGGCTGAAGAAAGAGATCGTGACCATTGATGGCCGTAAATGGGCAGACTGGCGTTACGTCCCGGTGCTAAAGGGAAAGAAGGATTATTCTCACAATCCAGTTTACACGCGCTTCCTAACCACATCTTACAAAGGCCAGTTGTTAGAGGTCACCTTTACCTCGAACCTTAACACTTCTCCCGAGTTAAAGGCAGAGATCGATCGCATCATGGACTCGGCGCACCTCGAAGAATGAAAGGGCGTATTGCTTTCCTAGCGCTGTTTTGGGTATGCAATTCTGCAATCCCGGCGCAGGAGCCGTCGGCGGGTGATACTGGCGTTCAGCCGACCGCTGAAGTTCCAAAAGGCTACGAAATTGGCGAAGATACCATTTCGCCTGATAGGCGTTTTGCGATTCTCTACCCGCTACAAGGCACGGAAGATAAAAACGACAAGTATCCGCCAAATCTTTTGGTGCGATTGAAACCATATTCCGTGCTGGCAACTGTTGAGAAGGACGGCTTGCCACGAAACGTAACGACCGAGTTGAATGCGCAGTGGAACGGCAATTCGGAAGTCGCGGTCTGGGAATATCGAAAGTGGGGAATTGTCGATTTAAGCGTTTACGAAATTGAAAACGACACGGTGAAGCGAGTCCAACCGGTCTGGCGCGAGGCGCTAAAAATTTTCCAACGCGATTTCAAGGGGCGTTTCCTAAAAAAATACCCGAAGGAGTATGACAGCTTTGTGATCGTTTCCGAGCACGGCGAACAACGCGGGAGAGGGGATTTCCAATTCAAAGGGCGACAGCTGATTCTAGATCTGTCGGCCGACAATAAACCTAATCTTGCTGCCGGTCCGCATTGGACGGCCGAGCTGCACGCCATTTGGAACCTTGACACGGCAAAGTTCGATAAGGTCAGCTTTCGGCCCGGCAAGATCGACATTAACCCCGAACCTTAATGCATATCGTTTCCTTTCGCAGTTGCGATGCTGCTTCAGCACTATCTGAGACTGGCCAACAATGAGGAGCGGAACAAGGGTCAACTTTTAGAGATCGATCATTATCATGACGACTCGGTGCACTTGGAAGAATAACCGGCAGATGCAGACACGAATTTCACGAATTTACACTACATGATCCAACAACTGAATCGGGCCTTATGCTCCTAGCCGCTACGAGATCTCTAATGGTGCTGACGTCGGTCTACCTCGCGGGAACCAGCAGCACCTTCGCCCAGGACAAGCCGCAGGCCGGTGCGAGTGAAAGCTCCGGGAAAGCGCAGGAGCCGGCGCTTGCGGAAAAGATTCGTGACGTTTCACCGGACAAGAAATTTGCAATGCGAATTTCTTACGACGCCGAGCTCAACAACCAGGTCATTAAGGCGGAAAACGCTGACCCGGCGAAAATTTTCTCGCAAACTCTCAAGGCGATCGAGCTTGTCTCGTTGCCTGAGAAATCGGTCGTCGCCAATTTTTCAAGGGATCAGAAGCTTGGCGGTGAATACGATTACATCCTGCTGGTCTGGTCGCCCGACTCGAAATGGTGCGCCTTCTATGCGGCCGCGCCGCGCATTGGCTACACGACGGTTTACCGACAAAAAGGCAACCAGTTTATCCTGCTAAATGAACCGCAAGAGCTCAGTGTTGAGATCAAAGGCCACGTTAACCACGAGTATGTCAGGCCGGTCGAATGGACGAAGCCGGGAGTCTTAGTCCTGGAACAATCCGCGACCTTTTCGCATGGCAGTGGTGATGAGAGGCCGATTCGCTTCACTGCCAAATTCGATAAGACGACTAACGAGTTCCGAACCATTTCAAAGAAGAGAGTTACATCAGGATTACCACATGGCTATGACTGACGAGAAACCTCAAACAGCTACGTGGCACTTCAATTCTTCGTCAGCTGATTGGTTACTTCCGCAGTGCGCAGCTCTGCTGGCTTGGCTGCTTATTCCCGTTCAGGTTCACACGCAGACGCAGGCAGCCACGAATGCTCTGGTGCGCGCGGAGTTTGAGCAAGCTGATGTGGAACCTAACAAGACTTATGAAGCGCTTTTGAGAGAGCTTCCGGATACTGAGGGCAAGGGAAAGCTCAAGCAAAGCCAGCGAAGGTGGCTTGCCTTTCGCGATGCCGAGGCAGCGTTTGCTGGTGATCAGGTGCGCGGCGGGTCAGTGGCTCCCACAATCCGCTACGAAACCATGACCGAGCTCACTCAACAACGAATCAAACGGCTAAAAGTGCATCTCAAAGAATGACAACCACCAAAACGTTCCTATTCGTAGCCGTTGCTTGCTGTGTCACAAATCTCTGCGCATCGCTAGCGGCAGAGGAGATCAAATATCCATCACCCAATGGGCGCTTCGCGCTGCGGATAACTCAACCGAAAGACGATGAGTACCATCCGACGGTAGAGTTGATCGAGAGGAACTCGGGCAAAGTCATGGTCACTCTGCACAGCGCCTCCGATACCGAGCTCTTCGATGCATCCGAGTCGGTGCTGGTGTGGTCGGCGGACTCAAAGTCGGTGGCGTATGGTTTTCGTGACAGTCCTCCAGGAGTCAAGGTCGTCTCACGCGGGACGCTTGTCTGTTTTTGGAACGGCTCGGGTTTCGAGAAAGTGTTTTTGCCGGAAAATTTGCCGGCGCCGAAGATCAAGTTTCCCAAGGGAAAGGGCGAGGACGTGGAACCCTATGGAGGCGGGGTGACGCCCCTGAAGTGGTTGAAGTCAGGAGAACTGGAGTTGTCCAGCGAGGACATGGTGCTCTTGCGAGATAATGGCAAAAGCTATACCGGCGTGCTGCAGTTTACGATTTCCTTTGACGCGCAGCACCACGCCTCGGTGAAGAAGGTTGGGAAAACGAAAATCAAAGTCGAATAAAAGGATCTATGTCGGCGGCGGATTTTCTGCGAATCTAAAATTCGACGACGCCGGCAACTGGAAGATCGTCAAAACGCATCGGATGACAGACAAAGAAATCGAAGAAGAACGATGAGATCGTCTTACAGCCGATGAATCTAAAATCGATAAGACCAAAATTTGCCGTGATCGCTAATGTTTTAATTTTGCTTTGGCTCTCCAGCTTTGGATCCGCGTTCTCGGAGATACCAGCACCAGCAGCATCGCCGACCCCGAGTTCGCTTTCTCCAGATAGGAAATGGGAATATAAGGCGCCGACCGAGGAAGGACCAAAGCTGGTAAACGCCGACACGGACGAAACCGCGCTGGATTTATCAGATGTCTGTGACACAAGCTCATGTGGTGATTACGCGAGTGTAATTTGGGCCCCCGATTCAAAACGGTTTGCATTCAATTGGGGACAAGGACGGACGCGTCAGACTTCTCTCTACCAAGTTCGCGACGATCAGTGGAAAGCGCTGAAGTTACCCAATGACGACGTGCACGAGATCTTAAACAAGACCGTAAAAAGGGGGTTACCCAAGAAAACGCATCTACGGTTGATTTGGGAGACGGTGAAAGTGCATCAATGGGTCGATTCTAGCACCGCCATTCTCTATGGTGGTTTAGAAGTGGATGAGGCCTTCGGCGCTCATTTCCTCCTCACTCTAAAGTTCGATGAGGCAGGTAACTGGAAAATTATCAAGACGCAACGGCTCTCGTTGAAAGAAGCCGAGAAACTATGAGATCGTTTTTCGCCTTCGTCGCAATACTCGCGTGCGCGATCAGCTACGATTTTTCAACTCTTGCTGCAGACAAGGAGACAATCAAAGACAAGTCTCCGGATGGAAAGCTCGCATTGCGCATCGGCCAACAGGATAATTCCGGAGATTCGAAAGTCGAAATCGTCGATCTGAGCACAAACCAACCCGTATTCGGGCTGGGAGCTCTCGGTCACCCCAACGAACGAGACGCAAAGCTCGTCTGGTCGGCAGACTCGCAACGAGTAGCTTTCTTCGAACCGAGTCGACGTGGAGGTTTGACGCGCGTTTTCTTCCGCAACGGCACTTCGTTTCAAGAGATCGAGTTGCCTACATTGCCAGAACCGAAGGCACCAAAGAGGGTGCCGCCCAATGCTTACGACAAAACAATAACTGCCTTGCATGAGCCCGTGCGATGGTTGAAGTCCGGCGCGTTAGTCATCTACAGTGAAGTTGAAGGGGATTATTCCGGTCGCGGCGCGCTCGAGATCACTGTTGGATTCGAGCCAAATCACAAAGCTTCTGTATTGAAATCGAGAAGAACAGTTCCGCGGCCGATCACCATCGAGTAAACATGCACTCGGTACACCTCGAAGAATGAAAAACGCGAATTTGAAACTCGCTCGCTTCCCCCGCTCGCTTGCCGCTACCCGTCGCGGCTTTGGCTTTTAAAGAGCATGACTACTTTACAGAACATGACTTTTCACCACGCCCTTTTAATTTCACTCGTTTTTACCAGCGCAGCTTGTTTCGGAGCCGACACAAAAAAATCTTCACCAGAAGATTTCATCCGCTCGCTTTATCGTTTCCATCAACCAGGGAAAGACACGCCAGACTGGTTCGGCGATAAGCGAACATTGTCCAAGTACTTCGACAAGGAACTTACGACCCTGTTTCTAAAGGATGCTGAATGCCAGAAACGGGAACAGGGTGTTTGCAATCTTGATTTCGACCCAATTTACGACGCGCAAGATTTCGACAAGAAAACGACTAACCTTCAAATTGCTGCAGTGGTTGGTCAGCCTGACTTGTTCAACGTGACGTTTACCAACTTAGGAACCCGAACGCTCGTCTATAGACTCACGAACACTCCAAGTGGATGGCGAATCAGCGATATCAAGTATCCCGAAGGGCCTTCGCTAAAAGAAATATTGTCCCGTGAGATCAAATAATTTGTGCCTAACTAGTCTTTGCACCCGACGCTCGCTCGCCATTCGGCAGAAGCCAAAATCGATTGATGAGAATAAATCCTTCGTTAGCTCAACGAAGCTTGATCGCTGCGCTGAGCGTAAGCTGTAACCACTTCGCCACCGCCGGGAATCGTGGCGTGGTCGATGGTCCGGATGAGTGCGCGAATGTCCGTGCGGAGCTTAACAAGACCTATGACGCGCTTTTGAAAAAGATTCCGGACGCCGAGGCTAAGGAAAAGCTGAAACAAAGCCAGCGAGCATCGCTCGCCTTTCGCGATGCCGAGGCAGCCTTTGCGAATGATCAGACCCGCGGCGGTTCGATGGCTCCCACAATCCGCTACGAAACCACGACAGAGCTCACCCAACAACGAATCAAACAGCTAAAGGCGAGGCTTAAGGACTAAGACAGGCACGAATTTCACGGATAACACCAATGATTAAAAAGTAACTCTGACCGTTATGCAGTCATGAGAATTCGCTCCTTTCTCGCAATTGTCGCCTTGACGGTCAGCTGCGCCTTATCGGTTGTTGCCGCTGACGGTGCGGAACCCGCAGGTGCGAAGCGATCCTCAGGAGAGTCCAACAAAGGCGTGATTAAAAACAAATCGCCGGACGGGAAGTTTGCATTGCAGTTAGCGCCCGGGGAAGAAGGCTGGGAGACGGCGATCATCGACGCGCAGACGACGAAGAAGATTGTCGATCTTGAAAGCGTCGCGATATCTGGAGATAAGGAACGGGTCCTTTGGGCCAGCAGCGTCGATACCTTCCGAATCGAGGACTACGCGAAAGACGCGCGGCTCCTTTGGTCTAACGACTCGCAGCGCGTCGCGTACTTCAATGAAGAACGCGGGGCTTACAGCTCCGCGGAGAGCCAGCGAAGCCGGACTACCAGCGTTTATTTTCGAAATGGCGATACGTTTGTGGAAATCCCGCTTCCGGAATTCCCGCGGTGCGATGAAATCAAAGACGAAGACCCGAAATACCTCAGCACGGTTTCGTACACAGTGACACCGAAAGGTTGGAGCGATTCCGGAGACTTGTTCGTCGAGGTGTACGGCGAATGGAAAATGCTCAAGGGTGAAATGATCGAGTGCCGGCAGAACATCACGCTCGCGTTCGATGCACAGAACAACGTGACGGCGAAAGTCGAAAAGCCGCGCGAGGCGATCGCAAGTGGGATCGAATCGCCTCGCGGCAATTTTTACATCGAAGAGCTTGAGGTTCCCACAAAAGACGACGAAGGCCGTCCGGACACGGATCTGGAAGTCTGGATTGTCTCCGCAAAGGATCCGGCTATGCGTGAACCTTTACCCGGTTTCCACGAGAGAGGTTTTACACACCTCAATAGCGTCTCAATTTCACCGGACGAGAACTGGATGCTCGTCGGGCAACATCACGGCAGCCATATGAATTCAACTTACCTCTTTCATCGCAAAGAAGGAGTGAAGTTCGAAGACGTTTTTCCAGACGCGTCCTTCGACGACGAAGCGTGGAAATTTTTCTGCAAAGCCGAAAACGTTCCCTCTAGCAAAGTGGATCGCACGGACGAGTTCCCGGAGCAGGCCGGCTTTCTAGATTGGACCGATGATTCGGCGCGGCTGTTGATCGATCTGCATGGCGGGCTAACCGGTAAGGACACATATTATCGTTCGGCCGACTACAAGAACCCCGGCGTTTCCGGCTGGGTTGCTTACTTCAACACGAAAACGAGAAAATTTGAGCTGACCGACCGGCTTCGAAAAAACAATAAAGGCGCGCGTAAACGGTGGCGCGAGATCGGCAACGAAGAAGGAGAAGGATCCGGCTTTGTCCCCTCTTCAGCCGAATCGATTGGACATGAAGGACCGGAGGCGCCGATCGCGGAGAGGCTGAAAAGATACAAGAGCGAGCTAGCCGCAATCACCAAGCGACGCGAGTCGCAACTTGAAGGCGCCGATCGGGCCGAATTTCAACAGAAGCAGAAACAATGGCGGGAACAACTGGAAGACGATCTGGCGAAAATCAAAGACCCACAGAAAAAGCTCGGCGCGCGTACGAGAAGAACTTGGTATCACATCGACGAAGTGCGCCAGGAGCAGTTGCCGGTTTACGAGAAATCGAAGACCGATGAAAAGAACCCCTCTCAACCGTGAGTGTGAAGCCGCGTCAACTCATGCAAGCTTTACTCAGTTGGTGACGATTCGTGTAATTAGTGTCTTCGTTGCAATCGTCGCGTGCGCGGTCGACTGTGATTGTTGTGTTCTTGCCGCGGATGAAGAAAGTCCGGCCGCTAACAACTCATCGGAAGAATCAGCGGCTGGATTGCCTGTTGTGGAGCTTGCCGATCGCAAAGCAGAAATCGTGGCCGGAACTGGGTCGCCAGACGGCCGGCTCGCGCTAGCGTGGACTCTGCGTCGCTTGAAGGGCGCTGAGCCTGTGGATTGGGACTTGCTTGGAAAAGATCGCGAGAAATTTAAGGAAACGTACGGCGACGATGAAAGCTACTTCGTCGAGCTCCTCGTGGTTGATTACCGCCATAACAAAAGCCTGGCCACACTTAAGCTGGATAAGTCATGGTCGCTGCCAGGTTACGGCCATGAGAGTCTGGTCGCTCGCTGGGGACCGGCAGACAACAATGGCCGTCGCTTTGCTATTGTGAACTGCGATCATGGAGTCCACAGGATCTTATCCTTCTTTCTGTGACCGGCGACTCGGTCTCGCAACGCAGCTTGCTAAAGTCCCTCGACCAGTCTGTGCAAAAATTTGTAGCACAACAAAACAAGGCACGCCGCGCTTCGGCGGTCAAAGACTACGGCACACAGTGGGATCGCGGCAAGTCTGGCAATTATACGGTCGAGTACCCGATCTTTAGCTTGCCTGAAATTGGAGAGCGCAAGGGCTTTTCCGATCCAACTACTCTTTGGCTTCTATTTGAAGCTAGCATTCCAAAATCCGAAGATGGCCCCGGTTACTCAGGCGTCTTGCATCTAAGGCTCGATGACGCACCGGATGGCCCGACCGCTACGATCCAAGGCGCACCGATTAAAGAGTTAGGCAAAACTGAAGAGGCTGTTAGCTATGACGCGCGTTTTCTCGACGCTGATCGTCAGCTAAACGAAACGTATTCCACGCTCCGCGCCAGGCTTTCGCCAACACAGCGCGATCAGCTAAAGGAACAACAGCGCGCCTGGATTAACCGGCGCAACGAAGCCGCTCAGGTTGCTAACGGCAAAGCTCAGGAAAATTCGTTGGAAAACCCGACTGCCGTCGCAGATCGCGAAGTATTGAAGATGACCCAAGCGCGTACGAAGCAATTCAAACAATGGCTGGAGAAACTCAAATCCGACACGAAGTATAATCCCATTGAAGCGGAAACCTACTCTGACCGCGCCGATGCCGATGCGAAGGAGAAGCGGTATGAGCCAGCCGTCCAAGACATACAAAAGGCGATTGAGCTAGATCCGACGAATGGAGAGTACTACAGCGAACTTGGTTGGTATCAGCTCTTCAACCGCAAGCCTCGCGAGTCGATCGCCGCTTCGTTAAAAGCCCTGGAGCTGTCGCCGGATGACGCAGTGCTGATCAAAGGCAACCTCGCCCACGCGTATCTTTTCGATAACCAATTTGACAAAGCGAAGGCTATTTATTTGGAAAGCAAAAATACCAAGCTCCGCGACGACGAGCGGACCTTCAGCCAGGCTGTGCTAGACGACTTTAAGGAACTCGAGGAAGCAGGCGTAACTCATCCCGACATGGAGAAGATCAAGGCGTTGCTCACTAGTAAAACGCAAGACACGAATTCCACCAATTCACACCGAATCATCCAACAACCGACTTTAATCTTATGCATCTCGTGACAATTCGTGTAATTAGTGTCTTTGTCGCAATCGTCGCGTGCGGGATTAGCTACACTTTTTCCATTCTTGCTGCTGACGAAAAACCTAGTGCTCCCGAGAGTCCATCCCAAACATCACCCTCGGCAACGGCGCAGACAGGAGAGAAAACCGAGGCGCAGACCAGTCCTAAGGGAACCTTCAGGATCGAAACGGTCTTAAGAGAGGCTGAGGATCCAACGGCCGACCGGTACGAGCAGCAGTATGTCGTTTCCACAGCCGATCCAAAAGTGCGGGAACCATTGGGCCAACGGCGTTCCGCTCAGCCGGCAGCATATTTCATTTCGCCTGATGAGCGGTGGATTTTCGCGACGATTCATCTCGGCAGTCGCATGGCGGATGGTGAGTTATTTAAACGCGGCGAAGGTTTGAAATTTGAACAGGCAAATAAATCGCAACCGTTTGCCGCGCAGGTATGGCGCTTTTTTGCGAGACAGGAACGACTTAAGCCCGACGCTGTGCACTCTGAGCGTGGGGATGCGGGCATTATCGAGTTCAGAGGCTGGAGTCCTGATTCCGGACGGCTCCTTGTCGATCTTCGAGCCGGCGACTTTCGCGCCAAACGCGAACGCAGAGTTGATGAGTGGTACGTTTATTTCGATACCAAAACGGGAAAGTTTGAGCTCACGAACTACCTAAGAGGACTCAACAAAGGCGCATGGGACCGTTACGCCAATTTGTCGGGTTACTCGGGTTTGCCCCCAGAAGTGATAGCGGAACCACTAGGTGAGTTGCCACCCGAGGCCGAGTCGAAAAAGCGTTACGAAGCGGCCGAGCGACGCGTAAAAGAATATGAGGAGCAACTTAAGTCTTCTCGTGGCGCGCAAGGTGGCTTGGTCGACACACGAGAGATCGGCGCCAAGTTCTACGCTGAGTCCGGCCCCAAATCGACCGCAGGGCGGCGTTACTGGCAATACATGGCCGACAGCACCGAAGCACGCGCATCTGACATCGAGAGACAGTTGGGGAGCAACGTCAAATGAATGATTTTCGAGAACGAAATAAACGATCCACTACAATGAAAAGACCAATGCCGTGCATTCTCGCGTTGCTCGCGGTCAGTGTGCTCTCTCCAGGCGTGCTCGGTCAGGAGACCTTTCGCGGCGGAATCGTTTATGGCCCGAAAGCCGCCTTTAGCATCGCTGCACCGGATGGATGGGTCTTGGACAACACTTCCGGGACCGACCAAGGATTGCCATGTGTTCTTTATCCAAAGGGCGAATCGTGGGCGGACGCGCGCACCGTGATGTACGCGAAGATCGCGAGCACTGAGTTTGAAGGCGTAAATGCATTTGTGGCATGGGCGATCAAAGGAATGGCGAAGACGCACGGAAAGCCGAAGGAGAAGATCGCCTCCGGCAAGACGCGCGACGGTCATGACTATTTCATTAATGAGTATCCGGCCACAAAGACGTACTCTCAATGGGAGCGTGTGGCCTACATACAGCTGCCGCATGCCGTCGCTTACATCGTCCTGTCATCGCGAGATGAAGCGAGCTACCGCAAGGATTCTCTTGCCCTACAAGAAGTACTCAAGAGCTTTATCTACCTTGAGCCGAAAACCGGTACCAAGGCTCATTAAGCGCGACGTTCGCGGATCGATTCCAAAATATGGGCAATTGCTTCGCTGCGCGGTTTGGCCCCGAGATTGCCCTTCCCGTGGACGCGCACGCTGACCGCCTCGGCTTCCATGTCGCGTTTCCCGATGACGAACATGGTGTGGACTTTCATTTGTTCGGCGCGCTGGATTTTGCCGTTGATCTTGTCGGTGCTGTCGTCGATTTCTGCGCGGACTTGATGAGCGCGCAGTTCGTTCAAAATCGATCGTGCGTAATCCATTAGCTTTGGCTCGTCGCCAATTGTGAGAATGCGCACCTGTTCGGGTGCGAGCCAGAGCGGGAAATTGCCGGCGTAATGCTCGATTAAAAATCCAATGAACCGTTCATGCGTGCCGAGCGGCGCGCGGTGAATGCAGATCGGCGTCTTCTCAGTGTTATCGCGGTCTTTGTAAACGAGATTCAATCGGCGCGGCTGGGCGAAATCGACCTGGTTCGTCGCGATGGAAAACTCGCGCCCGACCACGCTCCAGACTTGCACATCGACCTTCGGCCCGTAAAAAGCCGCTTCGTTTGGAACTTCGACATAATTAATGCCGGAACGTTTTAGAACATTGCGTGTCATCTCTTCGGTTTGTTTCCAAAGCTCCGACTCGTTCACAAATTTCTGTCCAAGCTTCGAAGGATCATGCGTCGAGAAACGCATCAGATATTTCTCGATTCCGAAGAGCTTGAAATAGTTCAAATACATCTCGTTCACGGCATTGAATTCCGCTTCGAACTGCTCCGGCGTGCAATAAATATGAGCATCGTTCATCTGCAGCGACCGCACCCGCATGAGTCCGAACAACTCGCCGCTCTTTTCGTAGCGATAATCCGTCCCATACTCCGCCAGCCGCAACGGCAGGTCGCGATAACTGCGCGGAATTGCCGCAAATAACTTGTGATGATGCGGACAGTTCATCGCTTTGAGGTAGTAGCGATCCGGGTCAGGCATAAATGCAGTCGCGAGCCTTGTGACCACGTCGTTCTCCCCTATCTGCCGAAGGCGTTCCTGATTTTCGGGCGACTGCGCTTTGATTGTGTCGCGTAAGTACGAAAGCAACGCCTCTGGCGTTGAAAGCTTTTTAAAACTGTCCGCATTTAGCCCCATTCTATCGGCAAGTTCTTTAGATTGCGCACGACCGGTTGCCCGATCTTGAGTAATTCGAAGCTGAAGCTCGCCTTCAGCTTGCAATTCCATCGGCGGGAACATTGACTCGGCGTAGTAGGGGAGGTGACCGCTCCTTTTGTACAAGCTCTCGCGCGCGATGTGCGGCGTGCGCACGCGTTGATAACCGGCAGCGAACTCGGTTTCTTTCGCTAATTTCTCCAGTTCTTCGGCGATTACTGCGCCACGTGGCAGGAACATCGGCAGACCCGGGCCGACGTCGTCGTCGAAGACGAACAGTTCCAGTTCGCGCCCAAGCTTGCGATGATCGCGTTTCTTTGCTTCCTCGAGCATTGCGAAGTAGTCGTCGAGCTCCTTTTTTGTTTTAAACGCCGTGCCATAAACCCGTTGCAACTGCGGATTCTTCTCGTCGCCTTTGTAGTAAGCACTCGCGACATTAGTGAGCTTGAAAGCGCCGATTTCGCCCGTGCGCTTCACATGCGGACCGGCGCAAAGGTCGATGAAGTCGCCGCTGCGATAGAGCGAGATTTTTTCGTCGGGCGGGATGTTTTCGATGATGTCGAGCTTGTACTTGCTGGGCTCGGGTCGATCGCTTAGTGCCGCGAGCCGGCCTTTCTTGCCGAGCGCGAGTGCTTCATCCCGCGAAACTTCCACGCGCTCGAAGGGATGGTTTGCTTTGACCTCCTTTTGCATCTCGGCCTCGATCTTTTTGAAATCATCCGGGGAAATTCGGTGTGGCAGCTCGACATCGTAATAAAAACCGTTGTCAACCGGTGGCCCGGCGGCGAACTGCGCTTCCGGCCAGAGTTTTAAGATCGCCGTGGCTAGTACGTGCGACGCTGAGTGCCGGAGCCGTTCGATATCGGACATTTGCTCGCGCATCTCAGGAGTTTTGCGTTCGTCATTCATAAAAGGCCGGTGAAATTAACCACGATGCTCACGAAGGACACGAAGAATTTGCTACCGCGGCGCACTGACCAGTTGTCACACAATCGTAACTTGGCAGCGATCGTGCCTTTTTTGTAGTTTCTGTCGCCAGTTACATCGCACTCATGAATCCCGCCGAGCTTTTTCGTCAAGAAACTGGAGCGTTGCAAATCGTGGCTGGCGATTTCCTTTTCCGGGAAGGTGAAAGCGGCGATAAGATGTACGTGTTATTGGAAGGAGAAATGGAGATTTTGCTTGGGGATTTCGTGCTAGAGACAGCCGGGCCAGGCTCGTTAATTGGTGAGATGGCATTGATCGATGATAGCCCGCGCACGGCTACCGCAGTTGCGAAGACCTCGTGCCGGCTAGCTGAAATCGATCGACGGCGGTTTCATTTTCTCGTCCAGCAGACCCCGCATTTCGCAACACACGTCATGAAGACGCTCGCTGATCGTCTGCGTCACATGAACGCTGTGGCAACGGCGCGGTAGGAAATCTCGACAAGCTATAGCCGATGCGCTTTCGCAGCAGCGCGCTCGGCATTATTGTTCGGAGTGCGCCGAATTGCGCAATTTCTAATTCTCATCGCCATTGCCGCGGCGGGATGTGGCCAAACGGCGGCGCCAGCTTCAGATCTTGCAGCCGAGCGCCAGCGGATGGTGCAGCAGCAATTGATGCCACGCGGCATCAACGACGGACGGGTGCTCGCTGCGATGGCGAAAGTGCCGCGGGAAGAATTCGTCCCCCCAGATTCACGTGCAGCGAGCTATGCGGACGGGCCGCTGCCCATCGGCTACGGCCAAACCATTTCGCAACCGTATATCGTGGCGTTTATGACACAAGAACTCCGGCCAAAGCCGAGCGATCGCGTTTTGGAAATCGGGACGGGCTCGGGATATCAAGCCGCGATTTTGGCTGAGCTGGTGAAAGAAGTTTACACCGTCGAAATAGTCGAGCCGCTAGCGAAAAACGCGGAAGCAACGCTGCAGCGTCTGGGCTACAAAAACGTGCACGTAAAGGTTGGCGACGGCTACAGAGGCTGGCCGGAGGCGGCGCCATTCGACGCGATCATCGTTACATGCGCGCCGGATCGCGTGCCGAAACCGCTCACCGACCAACTCAAAGACGGTGGTCGCATGATCATTCCAGTGGGCGAGCGACTTGCTCAGGAGCTCTACCTGCTTGAGAAGAAGAACGGACGACTGAAAGAAAGCGCCGTGTTGCCGGTTCGCTTTGTACCGATGGTCGGCGAAACGCCAAAGTGAGGTGATTAGTGATCGGTGATCAGCGAGCTTCGCTCTGCTCAGGATGACAAGCTGCGGCTTGTCACTTGATCGCGGCGAGTTTTTTCAGATCAACGCGCTTGATCCATTCCTGCAGTTCCTTTGGATCCTGGTTCTGCAACTCGATCTGAAGAAAATAGCGATTCGCAATCATTACCCAGAGCGTGGCATGCTTGCTCTCTTTTTCGAATGCCTCGAACCCGGGGTTGCCATCGATCGTCACAGATTTGCCGTAGCCTTCGATCGTCTCGCTATTATTATTCCACACAGCGGTAGTGGCGCTGACGTAATCCGGATTGGCGGCGGAATCGAGTATACTGATCGCCGCGCTCGGGGCTTTATTGCTTTCGCCTTTGTGATAATCACGATGCACGTTGGTAATTCTGAATCCTCCTGCATCTTCGGTTGAGCCCTCCGCTTTGTCCGCGGTCCAGCCCGGCGGCGCATCCGGCAGAATGGGAAGCAGCTTTTCATAATCAACTACGTCAGGGACAAGAATTGGCTCGTTCTGCGCGTACGTGAGTGCAGCTGCAAAGCTGATGAGCAGTGCCAGCGCAAAGAATTCGGCACGTGTCAGAGAACAAACGCGAGGCGTTGATTTCATTCGAGCACTTCTGCGCGATTCGGGGTTACTGTACTCGATTGACTTTACTTGAGCTGTTTGTCAAGACGCGGTTGCATGAGGCGTACGACCAAGCTCGCGATCACGTTATCGATCTTAGCGGTGGCGGTGAGGGTGATTTTGATTAATCAACCATTCACTGATCGCTGGAGCTGGCGACAAAGCGATGTCGCCGCCATTGCCCGAAATTTCTCCGAGAATGGTTTTCGCTTTACGTATCCGCAGATCGATTGGGCAGGCAGCGCGCCCGGTTACGTGGGAACAGAATTTCCCATTTTGCCGTTTCTGACAGCCGTCTGCTACAAATTTGCGGGTGTTCACGAGTGGATTGGACGCAGTGAGTCGGTGATTTTCTTCGCTCTTTCGTTGCCGTTTTTCTTTTTGCTGGTATGGGAAAGCTTCGGAAGCACGGCGGCGCTTTGGGCGACGTTTTTTTATAGCTTTGTGCCACTGAATGTTTTCGCGGGACGTTCGTTCATGCCTGACGTTCCCTCACTTAGTCTGGCGCTCATCGGCTCATATTTTTTCCTGCGTTGGATCAACGATGGCAAGTCAACGCCGTTTCTTCTGGCTGCAATCGCGATTTCGCTATCCATCTTAGTTAAAGTCACGAGCATCATCATCGCCGCGCCGCTCCTGTTTCTTGCGTGGAAAAAGTGGCGTTGGAATTTCCTGGAACGAGTCGACCTTTGGCTTTTTGCCGGAATTACGGTGTTGCCGTCGGTCGCGTGGTATTGGCATGCGTATGAAATCGCCGAGAGATTTTACCCGCATCATTTCTTCGGCGAAGGCGGAATCCGAATCGAGAATTTTTCATGGTATTGGGGAATCGCACGCCGAACCGCGACATTGAGCCTCACGCCGATCCTTCCGATCATGACGCTCATTGGTTTGTTTGTCGCTCCGCGATCGAAATACTCGGGCTTTTTTTATTGGTGGCTGGCTGGGATGATTCCTTTCATCATTGTCGTCGGCTACGGCAATCGCCATCCGTGGTATCAGCTCCCGCTGGTGCCGATCACGGCTGCTTTTGCCGGTGCTGCTTGTGCATTTGTCGGATCGAAAATCTCGTCCTCACGCGTTGCGACAGCGACATTGTCGATTCTGCTTGTGTGTTCGTTTTCGGCTCTTGCTTTTCTTTATGTGCGCTGGCTTTACGAACCGTCGGCTGCTCAACTTCGCGATGCCGGTCTGGAATTGAACAAAATCACAGCGCGCGGCGCATTAATCGTCGCGGCAGATACAGGCGATCCTACGATATTCTATTATGCGGAGCGAAAGGGTTGGCATTTCCTCGAGACACACGCGATTTACAACGGCAATCCTGGCGACAACCAGCAGGCAATCGTCGATCTTGAGCGACTACGTCGCCGCGGCGCCACGCATCTTGTTTTCACCACGAATACGTTTTGGTGGCTGGAGTATTATCCCGAGTTCACGGAGCATCTGCGCCAAACCGCGGCGCTGATGCTAGCGAATAGAGAGTTCAGAATCTACAACCTGAACCCTGTTGCTGAATGAAGGAGACGTCAAAGCCACGCCGTCAGCTTGGATTGTTCGATGCCACCATGCTCGTGATGGGCGGCATCATAGGCGCAGGAATTTTCGCCAATCCTTCCGAGGTGGCGCACCGGGTGCATACGCCCTTTTTGATACTCGGCGTGTGGGCGCTCGGTGGTCTTTTAGCGATGTGTGGCGCTTTTATCTGGGCCGAGCTTGCAACGCGCCTACCTGCCGCCGCGGGTGGGCAGTATGTTTACTTGCGCGAGGCGTACCATCCTGCGGTCGCATTCATGTACGGCTGGGGACTGCTTCTCGTCACGCAGACTGGCGGCATGGCTGCGGTCGCGGTGATTTTCGCGTCTTACTTTCGCGCGCTCACCGGGGCGGATTGGAATGCCAGCGTGATCGCCGCAATCGCGCTGCTTGCATTGACAGTGATCAACTGTTTGGGAGCGCGCGCCGGCAGCAATGTGCAGAGCGCTCTCATGTTGTTAAAAATTGTCGCGATCGCGGCCCTTGTAGTGATTGGACTTGGGGTTGGTCACACTTCTCTGGAATCCGGAGGATTACTTGGACAGCCGGCTTCATTTGACCTCGTGAAGAGCATAGGCGCGGCTATGGTGCCGATTGCTTTTGCCTACGGCGGATGGCAGACCGCCACTTTCGTTGCCGGTGAAATGCGAGATGCGCGCCACGATTTGTCGCGCGGGCTACTGATCGGCGTGGCCGGCGTTGTGGCTCTTTATCTTGCGGTTAATCTTGCGTGTCTACGTGTGCTCGGGGCGGACGGGCTCGATACGACAATGACTCCCGCCTCTGATGTGATGCGGATCGCCCTAGGCGAGTCCGGCGGGCGTTGGATCGCAGTCGCGATTACAATTTCGACTCTCGGATTTCTCAGCCAAAGCATGCTGACAGCTCCCCGTGTGTATTATGCGATGGCGCGCGACGGGCTTTTCCTTAAGAGCGTCGGCAAACTGTTCGGAAAATCGGAAGCGCCAGTAGTTGCGATTGTGCTTCAGGGTTTGGCTGCGATCATCATTGCCATTTCCGGAACGTATGGAGAGATCCTCAATTTCGAAGTAACCGTTGATTTCATTTTTTTCGGAATGACGGCAACATCCCTTTTTATTTTGCGACGGCGCAATATTGGATCGGAGACTATTATCTATCGCGTGCCGGGGCACCCGTTCACGACCATGCTGTTTGTTTTGTCATGTGCTGGAATTGTCGTAAGCGCCGTTATCGCTTCGCCTCGCAATAGCACGATCGCGCTGTGCATCATGCTGGCCGCTCTCCCGGTTTATTATTTTTGGATCAGATTCAGACACACCCATTCATGAGACACAAGCATTCCGACTACATGCATTGGGCGAAGACCCAAAGCGGCGCGCGCTTCAATCTCGCGACGAGCGGGGCCGCGCCAATTTCTCTTCGTGACCTGCCGGTCAAGTTGGAGGAACTCGAAATTAATGGCGACGACAGTTATGGTTACGCGCCTTTGCAGCAAGCCATCGCCACGCATTACGGAGTTGATCACGAATGCATCGTAGAGGCTGCCGGCACTTCGATGGCAAATCATCTGGCCATGGCGGCGATCATTGAACCGGGCGATGACGTTTTAATCGAGCATCCGGCGTACGGACCCATTGTCGATGTCGCGCATTATCTGCAAGCAAACGTGAAACGCTTCCGGCGCGCTGAAGAAAACGGCTGGGCAATTAATCCGGTAGAGGTTCGCCGATGCGTTACGCCGAAGACGCGCCTCATCGTGATCACAAATCTTCACAATCCGACGAGTGTCCTCACGCCGGAATCGGTTCTGTGCGAACTCGGTGATATCGCACGAAGCATTGGCGCGTTCGTGTTGGTCGATGAAGTTTATCTCGATGCGGTTTACGAGGAAAAACCGCGAACCTCATTCCACCTCGGGCCGGAGTTCGTGGTTACCAGCAGTTTGACGAAGGTTTACGGCGTCAGCGGTCTGCGATGTGGATGGATTCTGGCGCAGCGTGATGTCGCGTGGAAGATGCGCCGCCTGAATGATCTCTATAGCGCCACCGCTGTTTATCCCGGCGAGCTGCTCAGCGTCGTTGCGTTCCAACATTTAGATCTCCTTCGTGAACGAGCGCGCCGGATCGTGGAGACGGATCGCAAATTGCTTCGCGATTTTCTAACACGGCAATCAACCATTTCCGCTGTCTGGACAAACTGGGGCACGACCTCGTTTTTGCGATTGCGGAATCGCAACGCTGATACTTTTCTTGAACGACTGCATGCGGAGTTCGAGACGTCGGCAGTCCCAGGTCGATTTTTCGAAATGCCTGATCACTTTCGCATCGGCATGGGTGTGAATACAGAAATGTTTGCCGAAGGGCTCAACCGCATCGGGCGTGCGCTTGCAAATGCTAATGTACCTAAGCAGTAAAGTTCCTGTCCAGAATGAAAATGCGTCCTGAGTTCCAAATTCGTCCTGCGGGTGTGGAAGATGTGCCGATCATCTTGAAACTCATTCGCGATTTGGCAACGTACGAGCGCGCGCCGCATGAGGTCACTGCGACGGAAGAACAGCTTGTTGATGTTTTGTTCGGGGAAAAACCGGCGGCGGAAGTACTTCTCGCCTTTGAAGGAGAATCGGCAGTCGGGTTTGCGGTTTACTTTTATAATTTCTCCACGTGGCTTGGGCGACCCGGGCTGTATCTCGAAGATTTGTTCGTGAAGCCAGAGAAGCGCGGCAAGGGTTACGGGCGCGCGTTGCTGGTCGAGCTTGCGAAGATCGCCCTCGAGCGTGGCTGCGGGCGGATGGAATGGGCCGTGCTCGATTGGAACGAGCCGGCCATTAAATTTTATCGCTCTCTCGGCGCCCAACCCATGGATGAATGGACAGTCTTCCGATTAACGCGCGACGGGATCGCCAGGCTAGCCAATCCAGATCAGGCCGAGTAAGAGCAAGCGTAACAGTAAGAGTGAGAATAACAGGGGAGGACAGGTGGCGAACGCAAATACAAAGATCGAGGACTACGGTTTTCTCAGCGATACGCAAACCGGCGCGCTGGTGAGTCGCGATGGTTGTGTTGACTGGCTTTGCTTTCCTCGGTTCGATTCGCCCGCGTGTTTTGCATCGCTACTCGGCGAGAGCGAGAACGGGCACTGGCGGTTTTTTCCGAAGGAGAAGGTTGAAGCCACGCGCCGGCGCTACCGGGGAGAGACGCTAATTCTCGAAACGGAAATTGAAACCAAGAGCGGCGCCGTTCGCCTTATCGATTTTATGCCGCCGCGAGGCGAGAATCCGGACATCATCCGCATCATCGAAGGTCTGCGCGGCAAAGTGCCGATGCAGATGGAACTGATCATCCGCTTCGATTACGGCCAGATCGTTCCGTGGGTGCGAAGACGCAAGCGTTTTGACGGACTCGAGGCAATCGCGGGACCTGATGGCTTGATCTTACGTACGCCGGTTGAAACGTGCGGGAAAGATTTAACTACCGTCGCGGAGTTCACCGTGGCGAAAGGTGATCGGATCCCGTTTGTGCTTACATGGTTCGCCTCTCACCTGGATGCACCGAGAAAAGTAAATGCCGAGCACGCATTGCGCGACACGGAAATATTCTGGAGAAGCTGGGCGAAACGATTTCAAAGCGAAGGGAAATGGCGCGACGCGGTAGTGCGCTCATTGATCACGCTTAAAGGATTAACCTACGCGCCGACTGGTGGCTTGGTTGCGGCGCTTACCACTTCATTGCCAGAACAAATCGGAGGCGTACGCAACTGGGATTATCGCTACTGCTGGCTGAGAGATGCGGCGCTGATCTTACTCGTGTTGCTGCGCGCGGGCTATCGCGATGAAGCCACATCGTGGCGCCAATGGCTGCTGCGCGCCATCGCGGGGAGCCCGGCACAAATGCAAACGATCTACGGCGTGCGTGGCGAACGCCGTCTGGATGAGTACGAGATTCCGTGGCTATCCGGTTATGAAAACTCAAGGCCGGTGCGCATTGGCAACGCAGCGTCCAAGCAGTTTCAGCTCGATGTATATGGCGAGGTGCTGGCTGCGATCTGGCAGGCTGATCATGCCGGAATCAAAATGACCGAACCCGATTGGGCGCTGATGGTCGCGCTGATGAAATTCCTCGAGTCACACTGGCAAGAGCCGGATGAAGGAATTTGGGAAGTCCGTGGCGGTCGCCAGCATTTTACGCACTCGAAGATGATGGCGTGGCAGGCGTTCGACCGCGCGATCAAGCTGGTTGAGGAGTGCGACTGTGCGGCAAGCGAGCACTTTGGCCGGTGGCAAAAAATTCGGGATCAAATTCACGCAGAGGTTTGTGATCGCGGCTATAACAAGAAGAAGAAGGCTTTCACCCAGGTTTATGGGTCTGATGCTTTGGACGCGAGCCTCCTCACAATGCCGCTCGCTGGGTTTCTGCCGGTCAGCGATGAGCGCGTCAAAGGCACGATCGAAGTGATTGAACGCGAACTCATGCAAGACGGCCTGGTGCTACGCTATCGGCCACAGGAAACCGGCGTTGATGGATTGCCAGGGACCGAAGGAGTATTTCTGCCCTGCTCGTTTTGGCTGGCCGACTGTTGGCATCTCCTCGGCCGCAAAAAAGAAGCGCGCGAATTATTCGAGCGTCTGCTCAATCTGAGCAACGATCTCGGACTGCTCTCCGAAGAGTACGATCTACGCAACAAACGTCAGCTCGGAAATTTTCCTCAGGCTTTCTCGCACGTCGCACTGGTTGGCTGCGCCCGAATTCTGGGCGATGAGGACATGTTGTTCGCTCGAGGGAATTAAACCCGCGTCTCGCTCGAAGAAACGAGCCGTCGAATCAAATCATCGAGGGTAACAATCCCGCACAAATTCTTCTTCCCATCCAGAACCGCAGCCAGCCCAAGGCGAGCAGCGCGCAATTGCTGCACAACGCGGTAGGCGGGCTCCTCTTCCGTAGTGGTTACAATGCGCCGGACATAATTGCCCAGCGGTTTGTTTCCGTTTTGGTCGAGCAGAATGTCGAAAACGTTGACCAGTCCAGCAGGTTGGCCTTCTGGCGCAACTACAGGCAGGCGATCAAGGCCGGAAGACGCAGAGAGCTTCAGTGCGTCTTGAGTTGACGCGCTCGGCTGCAACGCGACGACTTTCGCCGAGGGCAGCATCACGTCGCAAACTTTGACGCCGCGAAAATCGACTACGCTGTGTATCATCGCGCGCTCGGTCGGAGTGAGAGAGCCCTCGCGTTCACTCTGCATAGTGATCTGTTTTAGCTCTTCGCGCGCGGCAAAGAGCCGGGCGCGTTTCGCCGCACGAGCCAGCAGGACCAGCTTGCCAAGCCGTGCACCAAGTTCGAGCAGGGGCGAACACAACATCGACGCGAGTTCAAGTACGCCTGCAAGGCGAGCTAACGCATGAAAGGGAAATCGCCGGAACAGCGATTTTGGAAGTACCGAGAGCAGGAAGAGATAGACCGGAAACGCAATTGCCAGGGAGAAGAAGTAGCCAGCGTAGCCGCACGATCGAACCAGTTGCCGCGTCAGCAGGAGCAGACCAAGTATATCGGCCGCATTCGTGAAGAGCAGAACCGTCGCCAGCAAACGTTCTGGATGTTTGAGCAGCCGATTCAACCGCTGCGCCGCCGGTACGCCGCGCTTTGAATTCTGTCGCAACCGCACTGGATCGATCGAGAGCAGGCCGCTCTCAATTCCGTTGAAGAAAAACGAAACTATCCAGCAACAAAAAATGATGAGCGCCACGATCATGCCGCAGCCTCGAATGCAGTTGTTTTCTCCAGCAAAACTTCCTCGATTCGTTTGCGCCCGGAGCGACGCACAGTGATGGCAAGACGCGGGATCTCGAGTTTTGTGCCGGGGGGCGGCAAATAACCCAGCCGGGTAAAGATCAGTCCGCCGATGGTGTCTATGCCGTCCGCGTCGATTCGAAAACCAAGGTGTTCGCTTAAATCGTCCAGGCGCGCGTTGCCGCTAACGAGAAATCTACCGTTGCCGAGCGGCTCAATGTAAAGGGCGACATCGCCCCGAGGCAGCGCGTCACTGAGGATCTCTTCGACGATGTCCTTCATAGTGATGATTCCTTCGGTGCCGCCAAACTCATCCACGACCACTCCCATTCCTTGGGGATGAGTGAGAAAAAGCTTGAGCAACTCCAGCGCGTGCATCGTCTCCGGGACAAAGGAGGGAGCGATCAGTTTTTCGGTGTAATGTTCCGACGTGTCGAGCAGGAACAGTTTCACGTCGATGATCCCGAGAATCTGGTCTGGCGTATCCGCATAAACTGGAACACGGCGATGCCGTTTCTCCTTCAAGCGCGCAATCGCTTCCTCGTTAGTTAAGTCATCCGGTAACGCAAAAGTATCGACGCGCGGTGTCATGCAATCTTTTGCCGTTTTATCACCGAGCTTGATAATCTCCTGAATCATCTCGGCCTCGCCTTCATACAAGGCGCCCTCTTCTTCACCCATTTCGATCAGCGTCTCTAGCTCCTCGTCGCTCAGTCGCGCGCGCGTGCGCAGATGGGCAGGCGTGAGAAGATCGACCACATAAGCGCTGACGGTCTCGAGTCCACGACCGATGCGATCAAGAAGAGGCATCGATATCTGCAACGTGAGGGCGCTGATCGCTGAGAGCCGGTAGGGTGCCGAAAGCGCCAGCAGCTTTGGAATGAAATCACAAAGCAGCACGAGGACTGCAAAGATCGCAATTCCAGTCACCCACTGCGGAAGGCGTCCCGCCAATGGGCCTTCCCACAAAAAGAAAAGACACAACACGACCAGCACCACATTTATCAGTCCGTCCCCCAACAATAGAACGTTCAAGACGCGACGCGGATTGTCCCGGAAGAGTTGTATGAATTTCGTGAGCCCGGCATGATTCGCTTCGAGGCGGCGCAATTGATGTGGCTTCAGCAGGAAGAGCGCCGTTTCCACTCCGGAAAACAGCGCGGAACAGAAAATTAGAATCGCGATGGCGACCACCAACATGGCCAGAGTAGCGGCGGTCATTTTGTATGGGACGGTGCCGTAGCCGCAGGGTTGCCTCTCCCTCGCGAGGGAGAGGGGGCGGGTGAGGGTGTTCCTCGGATGAGTCGGTGACTTGGTGGTTTGCTCATTCTCTGAGCTGCAAGCAAATTAAAGCTCTCCATGACCAAAGGCGAGAGGATTTCACAATTTGTGGCCGAGCTGGCTGGCGACGATTTCGTTCCAGGCGAGACAGAGGTTGCGAATCACCCGTTTTACCGTGCGTTTTTCAAGTGCTGGAATGAGCAGCGCTATTATGAAGCGCACGACGTCCTCGAGCAGCTTTGGCTCAAGACCAAATCGCGTGACGCGGATTATTTCAAAGGGCTAATCCAGGCAGCCGGCGCGTTCGTTCATCTTCAGAAGCGATTCGAACATCCGTCGCATGCGAAGCATGGCAGGCGCTTGCCGCCTGCGGTGCGGCTGTTTCGATTGGCCGAGCGAAATCTGGTGAGATTCGGTCCGCGACATCACGGCTTGGACGTCACGGCACTTTGCCAGCTTTTGCGCGCATACACCGACAAAATCGTTGCGTCCGGTTACAAAACGAATCCCTGGTCGCCCGCCACCGCGCCGAAGCTCGAGCTGGGCGTTTAGGTAGGGCGGTTCACCCGAACCGCCCGGGGCGATTGAGAGTCTGCCGTAAGCGAAGCCGAACGGGTCAATCGCCCCTACCTCGTAAAAATCAGTTTCGTTCCCGCAATCAGCAGGACCGTCGCTAGAAAAAGCGAAATCACGCGGACGGCGAAACGCCTGCTCCCCAGATGCGAGCCGATGATGCCGCCCACGATCGCAGCGGCTGCAAGAATCAAACCCAGCGAAGGGATGGAACGAACCTTTGTGAAGTAACCAACCAGGCCGGCGATCGAGTTCACCCAGATAAACAGCGCGGAGACGGCGGCAGCTTGTCGAATGTGGGCCCACTGGCAAAACAGCAGGAGCGGAGTGAGAAATATTCCGCCTCCGGTTCCCGTGAGTCCTGCAAGAAGTCCCAGACCTGCGCCGACACTAATCGCCATTGGCCGCGACGGAGGGAATGTTTTCGGCGGATCGCTGCGCCGAAATACAAGTCGCGCAGCGGAGAAAAGCAGCACGATCCCAATCAAAATTCTCAGTACCGAAGCGGAAGGCTGCAAATAGCCGCCGAGATACGCGGCCGGAATGGAAAGCAACGCAAAAGGCCAAAATAGTTTCCAGGAAAAATGACCGGCCCGCCAGAATTGGAAGGTGCCAATAGACGCAACCAAAATGTTAAGTACAAGCGCGGTCGGACGAATGATGATCGGCGCGAGACCAAATAGAGTCATCGTCGCGATGTAACCGGACGCACCCGCGTGTCCGACCGACGAATAGAGAAACGCGATCACGCCGATTGCGAGAAAGAGAAGAACGAGATGTGTCGTATCCATGCTTTGTCATGTAGAGGGGAGTCGAGACAACTCATAACTTCAATGAGAATGCCGTCGTTGCGCCCGCTAAAACAGCCAGAGATTCCTCGACTTCGCTCGGAATGACAAGAATGGTTGATACGGACGTGTGCTTGTCCGCGGGTTATCTCATGAGAAGGCATTTCCGCTTTGGATTTCTCGCGCTAACGTGGTTAGTGGCATCAACGAACGTTTCTGCTGAGCAGACGCCTGCGGGGCCGGAGCATACTAACCGGCTCGCGCACGAGAAGTCGCCTTACCTTCTCCAGCACGCAGATAACCCGGTCGATTGGTATCCGTGGGGCGAGGAAGCGTTCGCCAAAGCCCGCCGCGAAAACAAGCCGATCTTCCTCTCGGTTGGTTATTCCACTTGTCACTGGTGCCACGTCATGGCCCACGAATCTTTTGAAAACCAAGAAGTGGCCGCCATCATGAATCGCGAGTTCGTGAACATCAAGGTGGACCGGGAAGAGCGTCCCGATGTTGATCGCGTTTACATGACTTTCGTGCAGGCGACCACTGGCGGTGGCGGCTGGCCAATGAGTGTCTGGTTGACGCCCGATCTTAAGCCGTTTGTCGGTGGGACCTATTTTCCGCCGGAGGATCGGTACGGGCAGCCCGGGTTCAAGAAAGTGCTGGCGCGGATCGCGACTGCTTGGAAGGAAAATCACGACAAGATCATTGAGCAAGGCACCAAGATCGTTGCTGCTCTGCGCGAATCGCAATCGGCAAACACGACGCCCGAAGGGAAGATCGACGCGGCGATTTTGGACGCCGCTTATCAGCAGATTGACCGCAGCTACGATCCCAAGGAAGGCGGATTTGGCAATGCCCCAAAATTTCCGCGCCCAGTGACGCTGAATTTCTTGACGCGATTTTACGCACGTGATCCCAAGAGCGAATCCGGCAAACAAGCGCTCGAAATGGCTTTGTTCACGCTACGCAAAATGGCCGCGGGTGGAATGCACGATCATATCGGTGGCGGCTTTCATCGTTACTCGGTCGATCGTTACTGGCACGTGCCGCACTTCGAAAAGATGCTCTACGATCAGGCGCAGCTGGCTGTCGCCTATCTCGACGCGTATCAAATTTTAGGCGACCCTCACCTCAATCCTACGGGTCGGGATCGCGACTGGGCGGAGCGCCGAGAGGCGGACGCGAATGCGCCGGTGAGGGTCGAGTTCGAGGCGGTCGCGCGCGGCATTCTCAACTATGTCGCTCGCGACATGACTTCAAAAGAAGGCAGCTTTTTCTCCGCCGAAGATGCCGACAGCCCGGTTCCTGTAGCGGCGGTCTATGACCGCCGAGTCGAATCACCTGAGCCAGATGTCGGCGCTCACACAGCGCCACTAGAGAAAACCGCCGAAGGCGCCTTTTATATCTGGACAAAGAAAGAGATCGACGCGGCGCTGGGCGATGCCGCCGAGATTTTTGATTTCCATTACGGCGTGCAGGCGCACGGCAACGCGCCGGAAGGAAGCGATCCGCAGGATGAATTCCGCGGAAAAAACATCCTAATTGAGCGGCACACGATTGCAGAGACGGCAGAACACTTTCGGAAAACCAAAGAGGAAATTGCGAAAGCGCTCGCGCATGGTCGCGAAAAATTGCTTGCCGTTCGCGGTAAACGTCCGCGCCCGCACCTGGACGATAAGATCATCGCCGCATGGAACGGCCTGATGATCTCTGCATTCGCACGAGCAGCGCAGGTGCTCGACGAACCGCGGTATTTAGAAATCGCGACGCGCGCGGCGAATTTCTTGCGTCAGAATCTATACGATTCATCGCGCAAGGTTTTGTATCGCAATTATCGCGAGGGTCGCAGCGACATTGAAGCGTTTGCTGACGATTACGCGTTCGTGATCCAGAGCCTTCTCGATCTTTACGAAGCCTCGTTCGATATCGAATGGCTAAAGTTTGCGACGCAGCTACAGGAAATGCAGGACCGCATGTTTTTCGATGAGAAGAACGGCGGCTACTTCAGCACAAGCGGTAAAGACGAGAATGTCTTCCTCCAGATGAAAGACGACAACGACGGCGCGGAGCCCGCAGCGAGCTCGGTCGCAGCGCTGAATCTTTTGCGGTTGTCGCAAATTCTCGATGCCCCGGCAGCTGCCGGAGCAGAGCGTGCGAGAAAAACGATCGATGCCTTTGCGACCACGCTTTCCCATTTCCCCAGTGCCATGCCACAAATGCTGGTCGCTCTCGACTACTCGTTAAGCAAACCGCGACAAATCGTGATTGCAGGAAAGAAAGACGCGCCCGAAACAAAGGCGCTGCTCAAAGAGGTGTATTGCCATTTTCTGGCAAAGACCGTTCTGCTTCTGGCCGATGGCAGCGAAGGTCAAAAATATCTGGGCGGTAAAAACGAAGCCATCCGCGCTATGTCGCCGGTTGAGGGCAAACCAGCCGCGTACGTCTGTGAAAATTTCACCTGCAAAGCGCCCGTGACTGATTCGACGACACTTCGCGAATTATTGTCGAGGTAGGGGCGATTGCCCCAATCGCCCTATTTACTCCCGGGTTTAACGGCGGGAATTTTGGCGAGATCGGGCGGTAGATTGTCCGCGGCAAACGTTTCGACATCCATTTCGATCAGACTCACAAACGGGCAGCCAAAATCCGGTTTTGCTTCCCCGCTGCGATCGACGATCACCCCTACAGCGGCGGTGAGACCGCCGTGGGTGCCGACGATATCGACTGTTTCTTGGACGCGGCCGCCCCGAGTCACGACGTCTTCCACAACGATGAATCTTTCGTTAGGTGAGATTTGAAAACTTCGGCGCAGAACAAGTTTGCCGTCCTCTTTTTCGACGAAGATATGACGTTTGCGTAACGAGCGGCCGACTTCCTGGCCGACGATAATTCCGCCGAGCGCAGGGGAGATGACGGTGTCGCACTCGAAGTTGCGCAATTTATCGGCGAGTTGTCCGCACACCTGCGCGGCGATTTCCGTATGTTGCAAAAGGATCGCGCACTGAAAATACTGGCGGGTATGCAAGCCGGAGCGCAAAACGAAGTGGCCATCGAGCAGCGCGCCGGTCTTGCGGAACAGCGCGAGGAGATCTTCGCTCATGTTGTTGTGGGGCGTTTCTGTGAAACGCCTTTTGAGTTGGCGTCTGACTACAGTTTCGCCTCGGCATTGTCGATCTTATCCAGAGGTGTCATACGCCGTTTGCTCGGCCAGGCCACGCTCATCCGCCATGGCAATCACTTCGATTTCCAACTTCGCTCCCTTCGGTAGTGCGGAGACTTGCACTGTAGAACGAGCCGGTGGCTCTTGCTTGAAATATGAACCGTAAATTTCGTTTACGGTTTGGAAATCGCCGAGATCGGTGAGGAAGATTGTTGTCTTGACGACATTATCGAAAGCGAGTCCTTCAGCTCTCAAAACGGCTGCGATGTTATCCAGCACTCGCCGAGTCTGCGCTTCGATGTCGCCGGAAACGATTTGGCCAGATTTCGGGTCAAGCGGGATTTGGCCGCTGCAAAAGAGCAACCTTCCGCTGCGAACTGCTTGCGAGTAGGGGCCAATCGCCGCGGGGGCGTCGCTCGTAGAAATGATTTTCTTCATGCGGCCGATTCTAGCCAGGGTGGCGTAAGCTTCCAGCTTGCTGTTTCTGCGCAAGCTACCATCGGGATGACAGATTGAGAATCTAGTCGATATTAATAATGAAATGGTTGGTTGGATTTTAAAGAAGATTTTAGGCTCGAAAAACCAGCGCGAACTCAAGCGCCTGATGCCGATCGTGCGCCGGATCAACGAGTTGGACGAGCAGTTCAAGAGCTTGTCCGATGATGAGTTGCGAGCGATAACCGCTGCCTGGAAGGAAGAGGTATCCACGATTCCGGAGCTGGAAGATCAATGGAATAGGCTGGATGAAATTTTGCCGGAGGCGTTTGCGGTAGTTAAAAACGCGGCGCGCCGTCTGAAAGAGCGACAGCACACTTTCACAGTGTGCGATCAACCGATGGTCTGGGACATGGTGCACTTCAATGTGCAATTGCTAGGGGGAATCGTCTTGCACCGGGGCCGGATCGCAGAGATGGCGACCGGCGAAGGCAAGACTTTGGTCGCGACTTTGCCACTTTACCTGAATGCGCTGACCGGCCGCGGCGCGCATCTCGTGACGGTGAACGATTATCTGGCGCGACGTGACGCGGAATGGATGGGGCAACTTTACGATTTCCTCGGGCTAACGGTTGGCTGTATTCAACACGATCAAGAGCCGGACGTCCGTCGCGAACAATACGCGATGGACATCACGTACGGGACGAACAGTGAGTTCGGCTTCGATTATCTGCGCGACAACGGCATGGCCACCACGCGCGAGCAACAAGTCCAGCGTGGCTATCATTACGCGATTGTCGATGAAGTTGATTCCATTCTGATCGATGAAGCGCGTACGCCGCTAATCATTAGCGGGCCCGCCACGATCTCGACCCATCAGTACGATAAATGGAAGCCGTTGATCGAGCAGTTGGTCCGGAAGCAAAACATGCTCTGCAACCGGCTGGCCAGCGAAGCGATCGAGAAATTTGAGCAGGGCGATGTGGAGACTGGCGGACGTCTCATGTTCAAAGTCAAACTTGGTCAACCGCGCAACAAACAGCTGTTGCGCATGATGGAAGACCCGGACAAACGCCGCGCCATCGACAAAGCCGAGCTTTCATTTTACCAGGACACGCGCAAGGAAGAATTGTTCCAACTGAAAGAGGAGCTTTTCTTCACCATCGATGAAAAATCGAACGAAGCTGATCTCTCCGAGCAGGGCCGCATCTTTCTCAATCCGGACGATCCCAACGCGTTTGTGCTGCCGGATTTGATTAACGAATTCACTGAGATTGATCTGGATCAGACGCTCTCGCCGGAGGAGAAGGACAAGAAAAAGGCCGAGCGGCAGCAGCATTGCGACGCACAGGCGGAGCGGATTCACAACATCTCGCAATTACTCCGCGCCTACTGCTTGTTCGAGAAAGATGTTCAGTACGTCATCGAAGACAACAAGGTTGTGATTGTCGATGAGTTCACCGGGCGCAAAATGCCGGGGCGGCGCTGGAGCGACGGCTTGCACCAGGCGGTGGAAGCAAAAGAAGGCGTGCAGATCGATCGCGAAACACAGACGCTGGCGACCATCACGATCCAGAATTATTTCCGGCTCTATCGGAAGCTGGCCGGTATGACCGGCACGGCCGAAACCGAAGCAGCGGAGTTCCACGACATTTACAAACTCGATGTCAATATGATTCCGACGAACCGGCCAGTCGCGCGCACGGACTACAACGATCGCATCTACAAAACGCGGCGCGAAAAATACAACTCCGTCATCAGGGAAATCAAAGAAGCACACGCGAAAACTCAGCCCGTGCTGGTGGGCACGGTGAGCGTGGAAGCCTCGGAACTGCTCAGTCGAATGCTGAAGCGCGAGAAAATTCCGCACAACGTGTTGAACGCGAAATTTCACATGCAGGAAGCTGAAATTGTGGCGCGCGCTGGGCAACCGGGCACGGTTACCATTTCAACGAACATGGCTGGACGAGGTACCGACATTAAGCTTGGTCCGGGCGTGACGGACATGGGTGGTTTGATGGTAATTGGGACTGAGCGCCACGAGGCGCGGCGGATCGACCGGCAGTTACGCGGGCGCTGCGCGCGCCAGGGCGATCCCGGCGCCTCCCGCTTTTATGTCAGCTTCGAGGACGATCTGATGCGCAATTTCGGCGCAGCCGATCGCATGACGAAAATCATGGAGCGTTTCGGGCTCGAGGAAGGCCAGGAACTCGAGCATCGCTGGCTGAACAAATCGGTCGAGACTGCTCAGAAACGTGTGGAGCAGCGGAATTATCTAATCCGAAAACGCACGCTCGATTTCGATGACGTGATGAACATGCAGCGCGAGGTGGTTTACACGTACCGCAATGAAGTGATCGATTCCGAGGAGCCGCGCACGCTGATTTACGAAGTGATCGACGAAGCCGTGCCGGCGAAGGTGAAGGAATATCTCGAAGTCGATGAACCGCATTACAACGGGCTCATCCATTGGGTGAACACGACTTTCCCGCTCGGCTTGACTAAGGAGAAAGCCCAATTTGAAACGCGGAGTGTCGAAGAAAACGCGCAGTTCCTGGTTGAAAAGATCAAGAACGCTTACGAGCGCAAATCAGCTTACGAAGAGCCGACCGCGGTGAAAAGCCTTGAGCGGTACATCATTCTCAACGCCATCGACCGCCTCTGGCAGGAACATCTCTATGCGATGGATGCGTTGCGGGAGGGTGTTTATCTCCGTGGCTACGCGCAGAAGGACCCGCTCATCGAATACAAGACCGAAGCGTACGACATGTTTGTCGAATTGATGGCGAACATTAAGAACGAAGTGCTGAACAATCTCTTCCGCAGCACATCGAACTTGCAGGCATTCGAGAATTTTCTCGCGACGTTGCCGCAATTCCTGCTGCGGGAACATGCGCCGACCGCGCCCACAGCCGGCGCTCCGTCGCGCGCACGCCAGCCTCAACCAGTTGGCGCAATGGCTGGAGTTGCGGGGGACGGCGACGGCGCGGGCGACGTATCGATTGATCTTCCCATCCGGCGTTCCATGCCAAAGGTCGGCCGCAACGAACCATGCCCCTGCGGCAGCGGAAAAAAATATAAAAACTGCTGCGGTCGTGTCGCGTAATCGCACGGCGCGGTCACGTCAGACTGTCACTCCGAGCGAAGTCGAGGAATCTCTGATTATTTCTTCCAGGTGGCGCGCGAAGCAATCATCAGAGATGTTTCCCTCCGCTCAACATGACAATGGAAGAATTGAAATCGCTAGACGCCTAGGCGTGCTGTTCCTACAAATCATAGGTCGTGATCTCGAGCTGATGGCCATCGGGATCGCGAAAATAGACGGAATGCGAGATTTCGTGATCTTGGAATTCGAATTTGATTCCGCGCTTTTCTAATTCGCGCTGCGCGACGAGAAAATTTTCCCTGTTCGCGCGAAAAGCGAGGTGAAGCATTCGAAGATCGCGGTGGCTCGAAGGCGCTGATTTTTGATTCGCGGTCGTGGAGAACAACGCAATCCCGGTATTTCCCTTACCAACGAAAGTCGGCACGCCGTTCCACACGCCTTCATAAAGCCGCTCGAACCCGAGAACTTCGGTATACCATTTCGCTGATCGCTCGATGTCGCGCACGCTTAGCGCTACGTGATCGATTCCTTCTAACTGCATGTGGCAGCGCCGGATCTTAACTTTACTGTCGGCACCGCTCAGGTCGCCCATTCCACAGCGTGAGCGCGCACTGGCCGACCGAAACCTTTCAGGGCGACTTCGCCAACGTCTTGAAACGAAAACCCCTTACCCAGACAAAGTTCGGCAATCGCGTTGGACACCAAAATTTGCTCTGGCGCTGCATGCCCACATAGCCTGGCTGCAAGCTGAACGGTCGATCCAAAAAGATCGTTATGATTCTCGACCGGCTCGCCCGCCGCAGCCCCGATTCGAACTTTAAGAGAGCGGTTCCGGTTTTTCTCGTGTTCAGCGAGCTCGCGTTGAACACGAGTTGCGCATTTCAGCGCGCTCGCTGCCGAGACAAACGACGCCATGATCCCGTCGCCAGTATGCTTGATTTCGCGGCCACCGAGATCGGTGAGGGCGTTTCGGACGATGGTGTTGTGCAAGTCGAGCAGTGCCATCGCTGCCTCGTCGCCCAACATTTGAGTCAATGCCGTCGATTCGACAATATCGGTGAATAGGATCGTTCGGATTCCCGGATCTCTTTCATTGGTTGCGCCAGGGACTAAGGCCGCTCCCGCTTCATTCACTTCGACGCCGCCAAGAAATCCTTCCGCGAGCTCGGGCTGTATTTCAATGACCTTGTCTGCGACCATGCCGTGCGCCTCGCGATGGACCTGGACAGCGGCTTCGGCGTTGGGCGCGTGGCAAAGGCAGAAAATCTTCCCAGCCTTTTCGTTCACCCAATATTTGTGATAATGAACGCCGTACTTGTCCTCGATTTCAACATCCTGGGCGTGAGCTTTGGCGACATCCTCGGCGCTGACGCCTCCCGGAACCTCGTGAATGTCCATGTATAAGGGCATAGTGGGTGAATTTACCGCGAAACCGCATGACGCAACACGCTAATCACAGGCGGGTGACTGAGGGTCTGGTAAACAACGCAATATTTCTCGGTCAGACGAAGCAACGTAGCGAGCTGTTCTTCCGTGGCGTCGGTGTCCAGGTCGAAATGCAACCGAATCTGTTTGAACCCAACTGGCACGTCTTTGGAAACACCGAGCGTCCCGCGAAAGTCCAGATCGCCCTCGGCTCGAATTGTTGCGTCGTGCAAGGGGATCCCCAAAGCAGTGGCGACTGCACGCAGCGTGACACCCGCACATCCCACGAGTGCTTCGAGCAGCATGTCCGCTGAACAAGCGCTGCGACCATCGCCGCCAGTTGCTGGATGAAGCCCGGCTTCAACGCGTGCTTTTCCCGTTTCGATTTTGCAGATGATATTTTCTCCGGCCCGCCCTTCAGCCCGAAGAGTGATTAACGCGCTCTCGGGATGCTCTCGATATTGCGCTTTTAATGGCGCCTGCAATGACCTTAATTCTTCAGCATTCATCGAGCTGTAGCTGTCTCCAATTATTTCCGGCTCGGTTTAACATTTTGATTCACACGAAAGAGATTATGAGGGTCGTATTTATTTTTGATCGCAACAAGTCGGTCGTAGTTGTCTGCGTATGTTTTCTTCACGCGCTCTTCTCCTTCATCCCCCATCAAAAAGTTTACGTATGCCCCGCCGGCGGAGTAGGGGTGCAACGCATCGTAATAATTCTTCGTCCACGAAATCGTCCTTTCGTTATTTGCTGGATCGGGATCAACACCGACCATGACCTGCGCCCAAGTGGCATCACGATAATTCCAGGCCGTGTCGCTTTTGCCTACGCGTGACGCTGCACCATTAATTGGATACATATGCATGGTCGAATGCATCGTTGGAAGCGTTTCACCAAATCGAATGTGCTGCGCGATCGCGTCATCGCTCAATTCATTTATAAAATCGGCGCGCCAATACCACTGCAAGCCCGGAGGATAAAGCGCGTCGAACATGCTTTGTAACGCGGGCTGCGGCATTGGACCAACGAAATCGAGCGCCGGCTTCTTGAAGGCGCGTATTGGCTTGAATGTTTCTTCTGCCTTCTCCTGAGGCCCCGCGTATGCCCAGACCACACCGCACATCTTTTTCATGTGAAGATGTTCAGGGAAAGGCGGAGCAGGTGGGACGGTGAGAAACGCGAAGAAGCCACTCAAATCATCAGGCGCTGCCGGGATCAGACTCCGATACCATTTCATTACGTCAGCTGATTCGCTCAATTCATAAAGCATCGGCCCAGCATAGACTGTATCGATCGGATGCAGCTTGAATGTAAAAGAAGTGACGACACCAAAATTGCCGCCGCCGCCGCGAATGGCCCAGAAAAGATCGGAGTTCTCTTCGGCATTCGCTTTTACAAATGTCCCATTTGCCAACACAACATCGGCCGAAAGGAGATTGTCGATGGTGAGTCCGCACTTGCGGGTGAGGTGTCCTACACCTCCGCCCAGGGTTAATCCACCAACACCAGTGGTAGAAATAATTCCGCTGGGAGTAGCGAGCCCGAACACATGGGTGGCGTGATCGACATCGCCCCAGGTGCATCCGCCTCCGACGGTGACGGTACGAGTGGCGGGATCCACACGCGTGTATTTGAGGGGCGAAAGGTCGATCACCAAGCCATCATCGCAAATTCCTAGGCCTCCCGCGTTATGTCCGCCGCTGCGGATAGCCAGCAGTAGATCATTCTCTCTCGCAAGATCGACTGAGCGAATTACATCTGCCACATCGGCGCAACGCACTATCAGGCGCGGCTTTTTATGTATCATTCCGTTATAGACCTTCCGGGCTTCATCGTAATCTTTATCGCCCGGCTCGATCAGTCTGCCTCGGAGGCTTGTCTTGAATTCTGCGAGAGAGTTTTTATTAAGCATGGCAAATCAGTTTTTGTTCGGCTGAGCGGCAATCATCACTGCAAAAATCATGCGGTCAAGATTACGAGAGCGAGCATTTTCATTGAGATAGAGTCGGTAGCCAGTTAGGATCCCGATCGGGCGCGACGTTAGACGATGTTTCATCCGGATAGATCCTGGACGCGACGTGATTTTTTGAAGCTCGTTGGCCAGGCGGGGTTGATCAGCGCGGTTCCAACTCTGACGAATGCGGCGCCGGCGCTTGCCTCCGACGCGGTTTGCATCTCGATCCTGCACACGACGGATTTGCATGGTCACATTTTGCCGACCTCCGATTACGATGGAAATCCCGATCGGGGCGGGTTGGCGCGTTGTGTGACGCAGATTCGACGTTGGCGGCGAGAGAATCCCAACTCAATTTTGATCGACGTCGGGGACGTTTATCAAGGCACGGAGGTCAGTTTGCGAAACAAGGGCGAGCTAATGATCGATTTGTTCAATCATCTCGAATACGACGCGTGGGTCGTCGGCAACCACGAATTCGACTGGAGAATCGAGCCATTCCATCAAGCGCTGCAAAGATCGACGATGCCGGTGCTGGCTGCGAACACAATGTTGGAGGGCAAGCCGGCTGGCGAATTTCCCGATGCGAAACATCCGCTGGCAAAAATCCAGCCGTTCATTCTGAAGGAGATCGCTGGAATCAAGCTTGCGATCATTGGGGTCACCACGCCGGGGATGTCGTTTTGGCTTCCGCTAGAATTCACCCGCGGCATCGGCTTTCAACAGCCCATTGAGCCTGTGCGTCGTGCGATTGCGCAAGCCAAGAGTGAAGGCGCAGATGCTATTGTGCTGACGGGCCATATGGGCCTGAAGCCGCGGATCGGCGGCGATGATTTTGCGAACAGTGTGATGGCGCTAACTTCGGAATTTCCAGGCGTCGCGGTCTTTATTGCGGGTCATACACACCAGGCAGTTCCGAGTCGCCTCGCGAACGGAGTGCTCTTCACGCAGGCGGATCACTTCGGCATCCACGCGGGCCGTGTTGATCTTTTATTTGATCGGAATTCGAAAAAGTTGCTCGCTCGTCAAGCGACCTGCGAACTGATGGACAACCGCTTCCATCTCGATCACGTAGTTATTTCCCGAGCAAAATCGCAGCTTGCGGAATCGGATGCCGCATTGGCACAGCCAATCGGCGAGTTGGCGGAGACGTTGCACGCCCGTGGCCGGTTCGGCCAACCGAGCGACATCGAGAGACTGATCGGCGCAGCGATCACGGAAGCATTGCTCGAACGAAACGTTGTGGTTGATGGCGTCATGCACGGCCTATTTGATCAAAACGCCAACTTGGTCGCGGGGACGAAAACGGTGAACGATATTTGGAATGTAATTCCCTACGAAAACTTCATTGTGACGGCGGAACTCTCGCCAGATGAAATCAAAGCTGTGATGGAAGAAGTGTATGGCAGCCACGAGCGTCGCAATTTCTTAGGCATTAAAGTGAATACAGAAGACCGCGGTTCTGATCGAAAAATTAAGTCGATGACATTGCGAGATGGACGTCCGCTCGAACGCGGCAAAAAATATGTGATCGCGTTTAACAGTTTCGACTCGCGCAGCGCCGGCCATCACTTCATGAAACTACGTGCTTTGCTCGAAACGCCATCAGCGAATTGTGTAATGCATCCTGTGCAAACACGCGATGCGCTCATCGATTATTTCCGCCACCACAAAATCGTGCACAAGGTTGTCGCCGCCAGAGAGTTGGGAGCAGCCGCGTAAATCCTCGCTAGTTGCCCCTTGAAAAACTGTCGCGCTCCGCTTGCGTATTTGCCTATGCGGGCGTTCGCATTTTCTCTGATTGCTTTGCTGTCCATTGTCGACTTTACCTGGTCACAGGAGAGCGTCGCCCCTTCGGGGAACACGCCTGCGCAGCCGACGTTTCGCCCGGTGTTACTCGGGCAAGGGCCAAATGCGTTGATCAATCGCATCGACGAACAGGACTTGATCAGGAAAGGCCAGAAGGATGCGCTGATCATGTTCATGTGCGCCGTTCGAAAAACTGGCGAGCTGGAGTGGAGCGCCACGTATCGGGGCACGCCAGATTCGGATTTTCTAAAGCAGGAATTGCAGAAACGGATCTCGCCTGCATCTAATCCAAGATTTGTCCCAGCGATTTATAACCATCAGCCGGTGGACGCGATTTATTACGGCACGGTCGCTTTCCGAATCGTCAATGGGAAACCGCGGCTGCGTATTTTTTCTAATCAGGAAGCCGACGAGCTTGAGAAAGAACACGACTTTATTGGGCCGCAGCCTTTTTTCGGGAATGGCTCCGGGTTTACGGGATTCCATTATCCGTCGGCGGAAACAGCGCGGGTTCAGGTAGATGGTATGGTCGAGCTCAAGATCAAGATCGATGCCACTGGTAATTTGCAGGAGATGAACGTCGTTTCGGAGGAACCGCCTTTTCTCGGTTTTGGCGATGCCGCTCTGGCAGATTTTAGAAACGCGAAATTTATTCCCGCCTTTCGTGACGGTAAACCAGTGGCATGCGACGTGACATTACCGGTGTTTTACAAAGCGGCGGGGTTTTGAGTCCGGTAACCGACTCACGCTCTCGCGGTTTGTAGAGGCTGCGACTGCGTCCAATGAAGAGGCAACTTGTTCGACGCCATTTTTTTCAGCACGACCCTCTCTTCTGCGCGCGGGAACTCATCGGCACGGAATTGGTGTGGGGCAATTGCTCCGGGATCGTTGTCGAGGTCGAAGCGTATGCGGCGATCAATGACGAAGCAGCCCATACTTTCACACGCCCCAGCGCGTGCAGCTTTATCGAGCGAAACAAAGCCGGCGCGGCCTACGTCTATTTCAACTATGGCGTGCACTGGATGTTGAATGTACTCGTCAAAGGGCAGGCGGACGGGTTCGTTTTGATTCGTGCGCTTGAACCACGGCATGGCGTCGAGCTGATGAAGAAACGCCGCGCCGTTAGCGATCTACACCACCTTTGTTCAGGCCCAGGGAAACTCACGCAAGCACTGGGCATCACCAATCGACACCACGAAATGGATTTATGCGCCGATCCGCTTCACTGCTTTGTCCGCAACGCGGAAGGAACTTTCGATGTTGTGGCGGACAAGCGAATTGGCATCAGTCGCTCCGCCCATTTGCCTTGGCGATTTACCTTGCGCGGTAGCCCGTTCGTAAGCCGGGTCCCGAGGTAGAGGCGATTGACCTCGATCGCCCACTCTATGACGGTGTGCACAGGCAGTTCCGGTGGACCGCCCCCACTTACATTGACTCGTTTCGCCATTGACCGAAATTCTTCGTTCCAATGAGCGAAACGAAACAGCGCGTCCTATTAGGTATGAGCGGTGGAGTGGACTCCAGCGTGGCGGGGTATTTGCTGCGCGAGCAGGGCTACGAAGTCGTCGGGGTAACCATGAAGGTCTGGCCGCAGGATTGCATCTCCCGCGCGGAGGACAAATGCTGCGGGCCGCAAGCAGTTGCCGACGCACGCGGCGTGGCGCATACGCTTGGCATTCCGCATTATGTGGTCGATGAATCCGATCAATTCGAGCGACTGGTGATCGATTATTTTTCCAGCGAATACCATGCGGGCCGCACACCGAATCCGTGCGTGATGTGCAACGAGAAACTCAAGTTCGGTAATCTCTGGAGCAAGGCGAAGGCACTCGGCTGCGATTACATCGCCACCGGTCATTACGCAATCATCGAGTACCGCGCTGACGGCGCAGTGCTTCGCAAAGGTACCGATACACGCAAAGATCAGTCGTATTTTTTGTTTAGCCTGCGCCAGTCCCAATTGCGTCGCGCGATTACACCGCTCGGCAGAATGACGAAACCGCAAATCCGTGAGATCGCGCACTTGTTAGGCCTGAAAGTGGCCGACAAGATGGACAGCCAGGAAATCTGTTTTGTTCCCGGCAACGATTACAAGGCGTTTTTGCGTTCGCACCTCGGCGAAAATGAATTTCATCCCGGCGAGATCTATGATGTCGATGGAAACTTCGTTGCCGAACACGGCGGAATCGAGCTTTTCACGATCGGCCAGCGCAAAGGATTACCCGGCGGTTCAGCGCGGCCGCGTTACGTGGTTGATCTCGATCCTGAGATGAATCGCGTGATCGTTGGCGATGCTGACGATTTAGTCGCCGATGAATTCGAAATCGACCGGGCGAATTGGCATCCTATAGCTGGAATCGATGGATCACACGCCCGCGGCACTGCATCCGCCTCTCCCCTTGCGGAAGGGGAGAGGACTGAGGTGAGGGGTTTTCCATCGCGAAACTGTGAAAGCCGTCAACCCTCACCCTACCCTCTCCCTTGCGAAGGGAGAGGCGGACGAACACCGGCGCCTGGCGAGGATGATCCCAGATCGTCGTCCTTCGAAGCGACGGTGAAGATTCGCTACAACCATCCTGGCACACCTGCGACTATCCTTCCTTTGGAGGATAATCGCGCGCGTATTCAGTTGCATGAGCCCCAACGCGCGGTGACGCCTGGACAAGCAGCGGTGATTTACAACGGCGATATCGTGCTCGGTGGAGGCTGGATTTGCCGGCGACAAGCATTGGTGCCTGCCTAACAAGTCACACAGAAGAAAACGAAGATAACGAAATCTGTTCCTGCTTCTGTAAAGAGTCTTGGTTACCTTCGTTACCTTCTGTTGAATTCTTTCTTATGCAGCAGAAAGCCCTACTCGCCCTCAGCGCGTTTCCGGATGCCGAAACTGCGCGACGGATTTCCAATCAACTGGTGAGCGAGAGGTTTGCCGCATGCGCGAACATTTTGCCTGGCGTGGAGTCGATTTACCGCTGGAAGGATAAAATCGAATCGGGAAATGAAACACTCGTGTTCTTCAAACTTAGCGAAGATCGACAATTAGCGTTTCAGAATAAGCTTCGATCGCTTCATCCCTACGAAGTTCCGGAAATCATCTTCGTTCCAGTTTCAGGCGGGCTGCCCGAATATTTGGGCTGGGTTGTCGAGAACTGCGGCTAGTCGCGCCGGCCTCGCTTGCCAACGAGATAGATTGCGACGCCGATTGCGTTCGCAATTCCAGTTACGGCGATGATCTTCACGGCGAAGCTTAACGGGCTTGGCACATCGATGATCGGATAGATGGTGAAAAAAATCGCGGACAGCGAGACAGCAGCGCCGCAGGTCGCCGCAATGCGCAACCAGATCGGAGCGCCCGAACGAATCGCGCCGGCGCCAAAGATCGGTATTGCGAACATCGTGAAGTAAACGATGCCGTAGAAAACATTCGCGGCGTTATCGACGAGTTGAAACGCTTCCTGGATTCCGGCGCCGATCTGGCTGGCGATCGCGATGAGAAGTGTGGTCGCGCCCACGAAGATGATGGAATTGACCGGTGTTTTGTATCGCGGATGCAAACGCGAAAACCAATTCGGCAGCAGCCGATCCCAGCCCGCAACCATTGGCAATCGCGAGCTGCCGGTTAGGTGAACACTAGTCGAAGAGATCGAGCGCGTGGTCATTAACAAAATTCCAATCGACGCGATAGCGCCTGCGATTGGAAAGGAACGTAGCCCAAGCCGCAGGGTTTGCGGCACCGGCCCAATGAGATCGATCGGATTTTCGCCGATGAACGCGAGCACCGAGCTCGTGCCGAGAATGAACATCAGCGCAATCACCGGCGAAGCGATGAGAACCGAGCGGCCGATGTCACGTGCGGGCGCGCGCGTTTCGCCCGCGAGAATTGCTACGTATTCAAATCCGCTGAGCGCACCGACGGCGAGCTTGCTGAAGATATTGAAACAATAGAAGATCGACATCGCGGGCAGCGCGAATTGAAGCGGCTGATAACTCTTCAATTCCCCGCGCACGAGGCCCAGTAGCGGCAACAAAATCAGGGCTATGTAAACGGCGAGCATCGCGAATGCGCCAACATTGTGAACCCACTTGCCTAACGACAGACCCCGGACGCACGTCCAGCCAAGGCCGCCGACCAATGCTGCGCTGATCAGCGACACGCACCATTTGCTGTTCGGCATCCACGCGGCAGTCGGGCCGATCGCGTACGAGACGTTCGTGGTCGTGAACATTCCGCCAAGCGCGATAACCGTGATCGAAAGCAGCCAGAGATTCCAGGCGACAATAAATCCGGCGAACTCGTTGAAGCCGAGCTTGGCCCATTGATAAATGCCGCCTTCGAGTGGGATCCGATTGCTTAAATAAATCACGACCGCGGCCTGCGGAATGTAGAAAAGCAAAATGGCGAGGAGCCAAAAGAAAAGGTGCGCTTGTCCGAGCTTCGCCGCGGCGCCGACCCAGCTCGAGCCGACGACGAAAAGAATCTGCGTTAAAACGAGATCGAAAAGGCCCAGCGGCTTTTTGAGAGATTCGCTGCGCGTTTCGACCTTTTGCTCAGCGCGCTCGAGTTCAGTTGGCATCGCTCAAGCGTTGAATGGTTGAAGCGTTGGATCGTTGAAGCGGTCTCGTGCTGTCATGTTGAGCGAAGCGAAACATCGCTGATTGTGACGGCGCCGCTGTCGGAAGAAATAGTCAGAGATTCTTCGCTTCGCTCAGAATGACAATGGGGTTTCCGTTTTAACGCTTCAACGCTTCAATGACTCTCAATGTTCGTCCTCGTGTGTCCTTTTAGCCGGCGCTGGTTCATTGCGAAATTCGCGGTGCCGAATTCTGCCGCCGGCGTAGGCGATGTAGCCGCCGGTTCCCAAGGTCGCTGCTCCGACCAAGATCACTGCGAGCGCGAGCGGCGCTGACGATTTTGGCCATTTCACTGGCGCTGCGATAGCAATCGCGCTCAAAACCGCGAGAGCGTAGAAAATCCAGATGAGATCCTCGGCGCGATCTTTGTGCTCATCCAGCCACCGTTGTCCATCTTCATCCGCCATCGATAGGACACGATCGTACGCTTGCTGGCCAAATTCATAGACTGGCCACGCCGAGACGGAGCTGATGAGGACGAGCACTAAGGCAGCCAGCTGAGCGCGGCGACTCTTTAAAATGAAGGCGATGATTAGTCCAATCCAAGCGAGAAGCAGGCCATAGACAGGCAACGGATTGAGCAAAACATGGATGTATTCTGGCTGGCGCAAATCGCGGAGCAGGGCATCACCCCATCCCCGAAAGGCGGACAGCTCCTTCAGCACCAACGCAGCGATTACCACGGGACGCGAACAGAAGTAGCTGGCCGATCCAGCCGATTGTTCCAGTCGGCTGCCGACTTGGAGCGGAGCCGATCGATCATAACTTGCCGCTGGGCTCTGTCTTTGACGCTTGTTCTGTCATCTGTGCCTCGCGCGATGGGACATAATTTTTCCAATCATAACTGATGAAATGCCACCATTCAGTGTGCAACCCATAGAACCTGTTGCGCCCCATCGCCGTTTGCAAAAGCCTCAAATGCGATCCGATCAACGAGTCCATTCCGTGATAATGAAGCATTGCCGCCGGGGTGAACTCGTCAAAATCGCTAGGCATCAGTACTGATTGACCACGGGCATCTACCAGCGTCGCATCAACCGCAACGCCCCATGTATGCAGCGACCCGACTCCATCCTCAGGGTTGGTAACGTACGACTGGTCATGCACGAACTCCCAGAGTTGCCGCTGCACGGATTTCGGCCGATACGCATCCCAAATTTTCAGCCCGTACTTGTAATGACGGAGGAAATTCTGAGCGCCGACTAACTGTTTCGCGACGCTCGGCTGGACAAGCGCACGCATGGAAGGCGGATATAACCGACGATGCAGGGGATTGTGCGTTCCTTCGTATCGGAGCTCAATCACAATTGAAGGATCAACCGATTTGATATCGACGAAATTGGATTTCGCTTCCTCTGCCGCGTGCGATTGCACAGCAACACACATCGCTAGGAGAAGCAGCACACGGCTCATGGATCGGCGGTGTGAACGAAGCTTAAATTTCGGGAAAAGGGTCGGCATGTTGATTCTAGGTTTCGTTAACTTAGCAGACAGATGGGTGATCAATGAGCCGTGAGCGCTGTGCCCGCATCGGTTTTGGCGATACGTTCCAAAAGGAGGCGAGCGCTGTTCTCGGGGATACTGAAGCGCAGTTCCAGGTTCGAGCCGCCTTGTTTGTGAATTTCCGGTGGTTGCGAGGAAAGGAACAATCCGGAATCCGCTAATCGCAGCCAGCGCTGTGGCTCATCGTGTAACTTCTGGGCCAGCTCTGCTGCATCTTTGGGTGAATTCATTTTCAGGAGCAATTTGGCTTTTACTGGATTTTGCAGGGTCACGGCAAGACCGAGTAATTGCGAGACGTTCAGCAGTTCGGGAGGGAAGATTGGATGAAAAACGCGAGAGAGATCAGGCGGATTTCGGGAAATCAGCCGGAGAGCGCTCTCGCGATCAAGTGCCTGAAACCGGTTGAAAAATTGATCGGTGATTTTCAGGTCGGGCTTCATCCCAAGCCGGACGAGAACGAGTTCATCTACTGCCCCGGGAGTGCCGATGGCGAGCGTTGCCGGTCCTACGCGGGCCATGGCAAAGTCCGAAGATCGTTCCCAAACCGACAAACCACTAATGGCGCGCCTTTGGAAAGCCGGATCGGTTCCGATCGCGCGGATTGCGCCGGAGACATCGCGCCGGGCCTCCATCAAAATGAATTCCCGAGGTGCCGCCGGCTCATCAGTGCTGACTGCGCGAGTGATGTGCACCGCGTCACGAGGCAAGGATAAACCAGGTGTGGAAGCCGCAGCACCAATCAATCCCAGCCAGACTTTCGGCCAGATTTCTGGTTGGTCTTTGCGCCAGCGTTTTAGCATATCAGCGCGTTCGAATTGCTCGATGTTGATCGACAAAATCATGTCGGTCTCTTGCGGCAGCCACTCGCGCTTGCGCGGGGATTTGACAGCAACTGGCAAAATTATCGCCAGCAAGGCCAGAGCCGAAACAATGCTGAAGTAGAACTTTCGCAACTCCTGCTTATCGATCTGGTTCGAGAGCATCATCAGCTCCGCCCGATGTTGCAAAAGTTGATCTACGGCGTCGCGGTGACGATGCGCCTCGGTAAGCAGGTGTGGCGCGTTAGGGGGCGCGATGCCCTGGGCGGCGAGGTGGCGGCCGATGTTCAAATATGCGGGGGTCTTTCGTTCTTCTACCTTGTGATGACGAGTGCGCGCGTCTCGTACTGCCTCCTCTTGGACGCGAATGTTCTCGTTCATCTTTCGATCGCGCGCTTCATATTCACTCCGGACTCGCTCGATTTTCTTTTCCACGACCGTAAGTTCCGATTCTGCCGCGACCAATTTTTCCTTGGCCAGGCGCGCGGCGTCTGCGCTGCCAAGGCGCGCCCGGATAAGTTCAGCGCGTTCTTCCGGGAGACGCGCGCGGTGCGCGTTGATGGTGGCAGACCGCGCTTGGAGATCCTGAGGCGCAAGATCGAGTGCGTGTAAATCGGAGAGTTGTTTCAACAGATCACGGTCGGCGGCTTCATTCTCCTGAATCCGGCGTTGCACAGCCGCTAGTTCGCGCTCGCAAACGTCAGCAGTAGTTTTGGCTTGATTGCGCTGTTGAAGGAGCGGTTTTTTCTCGGATTCCAGTTTGGCGATGGCCGAATTTTGATCGTCGGTGTTTTGTTGCCGTTCCGCTTCGATTCTTTTGATCCCCTCCTCGAGTTGCGCGATGCGAAGGGCCAGTTCCTTTTGTTCCTGCTCCAGTTTTTTAAGAGCGACGATTTCGTTCCGCAGCTCCGGGAAGTTTGCCGCTTGAGCGGTGCCTTCGCGGCCTAGATTAATCTCACTTTTCTGGAGAAGGCGTCGCTGGTGACGCAGCACCATGCGTGTGCGTTGGCGTTTAATCTTTAGCGCCATCTCGCGAAAACCTGTGCGGATGAAACTCACCTGGTAACGCTTATACAAACGCAGCTTTAAACAAAGCAAATTCGGCGAGGGATCTTCGCGGACTTCGGGTGCCAGTAGCAGTCCTAAAGGGCGTTATTGGAAGAAGCGTTGACCGCGGCAACGCGACTCGTTACACCGACATCGTGAATTTCGGAGACCGGCTTACGCTTCGTTGGAACGTGAGCGTCTTTCGATCGTAAGCCCGATGATAGTCGTTAATATCGTAGCGTTTCGCTGCTGGCGTTTGCGCCCTTGGTACTAACGGCATTCAAGGCGGCGAGCAGGCTGTCCATCTTTGCTTGCTACGCTATTGCATTTTTGGTGACGGATCCGTTGATTAGGTCGTGAGACGAATCGTTTCGCTCTTGCCTGCTGGGACTGAGATCGCAGACGCCCTTGGCTTGATGGATCAGGTGGTAGGCGTTTCGCACGAGTGCGATTTTCCAGATGAAGCAAATGCGCGGCCGCGTGTGACGCATTGTCCGGTGCATAATGCTACCCTAACGAGTCGTGAAGTGGATGAATGGGTGCGCCGCGCATTGGATGAAAACGGCACGATTTATAGCATCGACGAGCCTCTACTGCGCAAGCTGCAGCCTGATGTCATCCTGACCCAGAAGTTGTGCGACGTATGCGCAGTCGGTTACGGCACTGTCGCACGGCTTGCCGAAACTTTGCTTGGGTCGCCAACGGTGGTGAACCTCGAGCCATCGAGCTTGTCGGATATCTTCAATGATGTTCGACATGTCGCCGAAGTGTGCGGTGTGCCCGATCGTGCGCACGAAGTCATCGCCCAATTATCGGATCGAACCAAAGCAGTGCAGCGCCGTGCAAATCGCATTGCGCATCGGCCGCGTTGTTTCCTGATGGAATGGGTGGACCCGCCGTTCTGTTCCGGTCATTGGGGACCGGAACTTGTCGAGATCGCTGGTGGATACGATCCGTTAGGCCGCAAACATCAACCTTCCGTGCAAATCGAGTGGCAAAAAGTACTGGATACGCAGCCTGACGTAATCGTGCTTGCACTTTGCGGCTACGACATTGATCGCGCGCGGCGCGACTACGAAATTCTTCGGGGCTTTTCCGATTTCAATTTATTTCCTGCGGCGCGCCGCGGTGAAATTTATTTGGTGGACGCGAGCGCGTACTTTGCGCGCCCAGGGCCGCGTATTGTCGATAGCCTCGAGATTCTCGCTGGAATCCTCCATCCAGGAGAATTTCCCGAATTCGCTTCACGCGGGCCTGACGACTCGCGCGTTGTGCGCGTCGGCTGAAACAAATCTCGTCGGCTGCGTGACTGAGCCTGTAGAGGCAGCCGTGTTGGCTGCAAAATCCGGGAACCGCGGGCGACACGCCCGCCACAACAGCGCGCCTACTCGCCGCTTTTTTTGCGGTGTCGGGTTGATCCTTCGGCCAGACGGCGGCGAGTGCCAAAGCAACGAGGATTCCAACCGTGACTTCGAAAAAGCGATCAAGCGCGATCGTCCATCCCGCGTTGGCGCGCGGAATACAACATCCAATCGCGTGGTGGAACGCTTTGTCATACAAATCTGCGTGAACTTCTCAAATCTGTGGATCAACTTTGGCAATGCGGATCACCGAAATGAATTGGATGATGGTGGAAGATTATCTGAAGCGCGACGATCGCGCAGTCTTGCCACTGGGTAGTACAGAACAACACGCTTATCTTAGCCTGAGCGTGGACAGCATCTTGGCGGAACGCCTCGCTGTTGAAGCAGCGGAGCCATTACGCGTGCCCGTGTTCCCGGTGCTGGCGTATGGGATCACACCGTATTTCCGCGCGTTTCCGGGGACGATCACGTTGCGTGTCGAAACGTACATGTCGATCCTGCGCGACATTCTCGACGCGTTGGCGGAGCAGGGGTTCAGACGAATCCTGATCGTCAATGGCCATGGCGGCAACACGCCTGCACAAGGACTCATCGGCGAATGGATGGCCGATCATCCCGGCGTGCGGATCAAGTTTCACAACTGGTGGAACGCGCCGAAAGTTTGGGGACAGGTGCAGGCGATCGATCCCGTCGCCTCACATGCATCCTGGATGGAAAATTTTCCCTGGACGCGTTTGGCAACGGTCGAGATGCCGCGGGAGCAGAAGCCGATGACCGATGTAGAGAAATTGCGCCGGCTCGATCCAAAATCGTTGCGCGAGTATCTCAAGGACGGCAACTATGGCGGCTTATATCACCGCGACGACGAAGAGATGATGAAAATCTGGCGCACAGGCGTGGAAGAAACGCGCGCCTTACTGACGGAGGCATGGGATTAAGAGACGCCCGTCAGCCATCAGATTGGATCTCCGTGATTTCATCGGGCGACAGTCGAAAACTTGCGCCACCGATAATGCCATCGACCTGCTTCGCGTTTCGCGCGCCAACGATTGCGCCTTTGACTGCGGGATTCCGCAGCGTCCAGGCGATGGCGACTTCGCCCGGCGATTTGCCGTGACGCGCGCCAATGGCGCGGAGCCGTTCAACCAACGCAAGATTTTGCGATAACTTCGGCTCCTGAAATTCTGGGTTTTGTCTGCGCCAATCGTCAGCGGGAAACTTTGCGACGCGCTCGCGTGTCATCGCGCCAGTGAGCAGTCCCGACGCCATGGGCGAATATACGATCACACCGATATTTTCGCGTTGGCAAAAAGGGAGGAGATCTTTCTCGATGTCGCGACGAATCAGTGAATAAGGCGGTTGCAACGATGTGACCGGTGCGATCTCTTTGGCTTTTTCCAATTCCTGCGCACTAAAATTGCAAACGCCGATCCAGCGGACTTTGCCTTCCTTCTGCAACTCGGCCATCGTTGCCCAGCCTTCCAGAGTTTCGGCGAGGTCATCGGCAGGCCAGTGGATTTGGTAAAGATCAATGACATCCATGTTCAGTCGCCGCAGACTCGCCTCGCATTCGCGTCGAATGGATTCCGCGCGCAAAGAATAGCCGACCTCGCGCTTCTCATTCCAGACCATCCCGCACTTTGTGAAAACATAAGGACGTTTTCCGGCCCAATCGCGTAACGCCCTGGCTACAACTTGCTCGGAATGACCAAGCCCATAAACGGCTGCGGTATCGATCCAGTTGATGCCAAGCTCCAGTGCCCGATGAATCGCCGCGATCGAGTCGTCGTCACTCTGTTCGCCCCAGCCAAATTGCCATGGCCCGCCGACAGCCCATGCACCGAACCCGATGGGCGTGATCATCAAATCCGAGTTACCGAGTTTTCTGGTGTTCATTGGCTATTTAATTTCGATGGTCGACTTCTCGATGCGCGGAGATTTAATCTGCGCACGTATTTGTGTGCCCGGCGAGGGCAGCGAACACTGCACGCGAGGCGCGCGCGCTCCCCGGCGACGCATTCACGTTCGTCCGAAGACGTCGCGAAGTTCATTTTTTTCGCGCTCAAGAACTCGTTTTTGTTTTTGCGGAAGGTTTTTGCCAGCGCGGTTGATGTAAAAATTCAACATCGACATCGCGGATTGATATGGCGTGCCTTTGCGTCTTTTGCTCCGCTCGGCAGAACGTTTCAACGACAGCGCAATGCGGTGCGACTGGAGATCGAGTGCGTCGCTGTGCTTTGTTACTTCAGCCGACCAGCGGCGGCTCTTCGCGCGCCCGGCGTTTTTCCGTGATTTCTTTTCTTTGGGCTCATCAGCTGGCGCCTCCCATGCGAGTTGCAATGACGTTGTTTTCTTCGCGTCATGCCGGATGTGCGCGTTTTTCAAAGACGCAACGCTTACGAGGACGATGATTTCTGAGCGGCTCGCAGCCTGATGTTTATCTCGGACGTGAGCGTGCGATGTACGGGACATTTTGCGGCAATCTCCATCAGTTTGTCGTGTTGTTCTGCGCTCAATAGGCCGGTCAGTTCGACTTCAACGTCGATCCTGTCGAGCATGCCCTCCTTCGTTTCACATTCCTCGCAATCCTGTGCATAAATACGCGAGTGCCAGAGCGAAACCGTGATGTTCTCGAGAGGGAACTGTTTCCGGCGCGCGTACAAGCCGACTGTCATGGACGTACAAACGCCCAGCGCCGCGAGCAAATAATCGTAAGGATCGGGCCCAGCATCGCCGCCGCCTGCGCTCGCAGGTTCATCTGCGACGAGACTATGATTATCCGCAACGATCTCTTGTCTGAAGCTGCGCGCATTGCCGCGCACGAGAACGTCCGGTGCTTTGTTGTTCTGTTGTGCGCTCACGGAAGACCTTCCGGATTCATCAAAATGTGAAACACCAAGATGTTGAAGATCATCCCGGCGAGAATCGTCACGGCAAGCGGTACGAAACGGCCGATCAACAATAGTAGTCCACTCAGCAGTTGCACGGTGCCAACGACGTACATATAACCACTGGCGGCGAAGACCTTGAAATAATCCCCAGCCAAACCTGGCGGTGGCGGCGGCATAGGAATGAAATTTAAAAAGAAGTTCGAGCCGAAGACGACGAAGATCAGTCCAAGAACGACGCGGGCAATAACAGTGAGAGTTTTCATGCGAGACTGAAACTATTATTGCTCCATTGAGCAACCGTCACGAAACAATTTCCAGCCGGGTTGCTTCGCGTCAATCTCCGCGCCTGCGAAATCTTCGTAATCCCCGTAGTTCCGTTTAACCAGATCGCAATCAATTTCGGATACGTCACCGAAGCTGGCCAGCTCAAGGTTCGAGTTGCCCGTTGCAACGGACTGGTTAGGACTTTAGGGAAAACCAATCCGGCAACTGCGTTCTTCGCAGCGCGTGATGATGTTTCTAAATCTCCTGCGACTGATCGCCATTCGCTGCGGCGTGTTATTTTCACAGGTTCTGCATTGTTCCGTTGCTCGGCAGATGGGCTGGCCGCTCGCTTGGGACGGCAACCTCTGGTCCGCGAAGCGCCCGCGCAGCTTGCTCGAGCAGCTCGGCCCGGGCGTTAAATCTGACCTGATCGAAGACGAGGACCTCGGTGGCGATAAGCCAGATCGTGAAACAAACCATCAACGTCCGGAGCGGGAATGGTCTTAGAGACTCACTTATTTTCATGGTCCAAGGTAAGCGCGCCCGAGAGCGCACCGCTATTTCGCGTTCGCGAGATTCTCCAGTACCTCTCGCGAGGTCGTCTGTAATCCCTCGTTCGAGTTAAAGATCAGAGCCGCTATCTGCTCGGCATCGACCAAAAGAGGGAATGAGAATCCTTTCCTATGTGGCACGGTAAAATCCAACGTACGCGCCGTGGCAATGGAAAAGTAGAGTCGATAGCGTTTGGGTATGAAAGCAAATAAACCAGCCGTTATCGCGCTCGTGCTCTGGTTGCTGTTCGTTGCGTCAAACGCATTCGCGGTGTTCAAATCACCTTGCCCGCCGAAGGCGTATCCGCCAGATCAGACAGTTGTTGTTGCTGGTGGCATTGCCGATGGGAATCAAGAGGTCGGCACAGCGAAGAAAGCGAAATAGCAATAACAGACTCACCCGCGCTGTAAACATGAAACAGTTTCACGACCGTTGCGGCCACCGGCCTGCGGCCGGTTTCCGCTTTTCGTTACGGTTTCGCGACAGTAAGACGGCCCACAGGGCCGTGGCTACAGGCGCTTTATTCACTTGTCCTACACCTTTATCGCAGGCTCAGGCTCGGGCTGCGGTTTAGCGATTTGCGGCGCTGGCGTTTTTTCTTTTCGACCCGCGAAGAGCCGCTCGATTAAATAAAACGTTACGGGGATCAGAAAGATTGCGATTCCCGAAGCGGCGATCATTCCACCGATAACTGTCGAGCCCAGCACGCGTCGAGCTACAGCGCCCGAGCCGGTCGCGAACCAAAGCGGTAAACAGCCGAAGATGAATGCGAACGATGTCATCAGGATCGGCCGGAGACGCAAGCGTGCGCCTTCGAGTGCGGCGTCGAGCAGTGGTTTGCCTTTCTCGTATTCGTCTTTGGCGAATTCGACGATAAGGATGGCGTTTTTTGCCGCGAGACCGATGAGCATGATCAACCCGATTTGCGCGTAGATGTTGTTTTGCATTCCGCGCAGCCAGAGTGTGAGGAACGCGCCGAACACCGCGACCGGGGTGCCTAACAAAACGCTGAACGGCAGCGACCAACTTTCATACAACGCGGCGAGAATGAGGAAGACAAAAAGGAGTGACATTCCAAACACGACCGTCGGCGACACGCCTTGCTGTGCCTTCTTTTCCTGAAAAGAGATGCCGAGATAGTCGTAGCCCATCTCTTTAGGCATTGTTTGCCGGAAGACTTCCTCCAGCGCGTTCATCGCCTGATTCGAGCTGTAGCCGGGCGCTGCGGCACCATTGATTTGCGCCCCGCGATATTCGTTGTAGCGCAACGTGAATTCCGGGCCTGCGATATTCTTGATACTGGAGATAGCGTCGAGCGGCACGGGGTCGCCGTGCGCATTGCGAACGAAGAACTGACCGACATTCTTCGCATCGGTGCGGTAATCGCCTTCCGCCTCAATGTAAGTTTGCCAGGTTCGTCCGAACCGATTGAAATAGTTCACGAAAAATCCGCCCATGAACGTCTGCAGCGTTTGATATACCGAAGTCAGATCGATTCCCTGCTTGATCACTTTGTCGCGGTCGACGTTCACAAAAACCTGCGGCACGTTCGGTTGGAATGTCGGAATGAGAGTGCTGAGCTCGGGACGCTTGCGCGCGACGTCGAGAAACGTCTTCATATTTTGCGCCAGGAACGCGACGTCTTTGCCCGAGCGATCTTCCAATATGAACTGGAATCCACCGGAAGTGCCCACGCCCGGAATCACGGGTGGCGGGAAAGCAAACGCGATCCCTTCACTGAGACTTCCGAGGTACTTATTCAGTCGCGCCTTGATTGCGTCGTATTGTTCCTCTGGCTTCGTCCGTTCGCTCCAAGGCTTGAAAGTGACAAAGAAAAACGCGTGGTACGTGTCGGCCACCAGGCTCAGCAGACTAAAGCCGATGACACTGGTGGTGTATTGCACGCCGGGTGTTTTGCTCAAGAAATCTTCGATCTCTCGACAAACCTTGTCGGTGCGCTCAAGTGAAGCCGCGTCGGGTAATTGCAGCGCCAGAAAAACGTAGCCCTGATCTTCTTCCGGCAAAAACGCGCTCGGTAATCGCGAGCCGAACAGACCGGCGCCGACTGCGAGTGCAGCAAGCAAAGCGAAACTGAGAAAAGTTTTTCGGATCGCCAGGCGTGACCAGTTTACATATCCGTGCGTCGCGCTGCCGAACACCCGATTGAATTTATCGAAAAACCAGGCGAGGAGGCCACGCGTCTTTTTTCGCGGCCGCAGCAAAAGCGACGAAAGCGCAGGACTGAGTGACAACGCGTTGAACGCGGAGAAAATGACGGAGATCGCGATCGTTAGGGCGAACTGTTGATACAAACGCCCTGTGATTCCGGGCAGGAACGCCGTTGGAATGAAAACCGCCGAAAGCACCAGTGCAATCCCAATCACGGGGCCGGACACTTCGCGCATCGCCTGCAGCGTCGCTTCGCGCGCCGCCATTCCTTCCTCGATGTGACGTTCGACCGCTTCAACGACGACAATCGCGTCATCGACCACCAGACCGATCGCGAGCACGAGACCAAAAAGTGAGAGCGTGTTAATCGAAAATCCGAATAACGGGAACAAAACAAACGTGCCGACCAACGAGACCGGCACGGCGCACAGCGGAATTAGCGTGGCGCGCCACCCTTGCAAGAAGATGAAGACAACCAAAACAACGAGCGCGAGCGCTTCAAACAACGTCTTCAAGATTTCGTGCATGCCTTCCGTGACCGAAAGCGTTTGATCGAGCGAGACCGCGAAATCCATGTCGGCCGGGAAACGTTGCTTCACTTCCGCCATGAGCTGCCGTACACCTTGCGCTGCTTTGACCGCATTCGTGCCCGGCAGTTGGTAACAGGCAACGATTGCCGCCGGTTGGCCGTTCAGCCTGCCTTTTAAATTGTAGGTTTGCGCGCCGAGATCGATCCGCGCGATATCTTTCACGCGCACAAATGAGCCATCCGAATTTGCGCGCACGACAATCTCACCGAATTCCTCCGGTGTTTGTAATCGTCCTTGCGCACGGACGGTGTAAGTGAATTTCTGTCCGCTCGGAATCGGTTCGCCGCCGACCTGTCCGGCGGGATTTACCGTGTTCTGCTTCTGCACTGCGGTGATGATGTCCGGGACCGTGATCCCGAGCTTCGCGAGCTGGTCAGGCTTCACCCACAACCGCATCGCGTACTGGCCTGCGCCGAAAACCTGCACGTTACCAATTCCTGGAATGCGCGTGAGTTGGTCGACAAGATTGATATAGGCGTAGTTCGCCAGAAAAACTCCGTCGTAGCTTCCTTTGGGCGAATAAAGCGAAAGGAGCATCAACGGCGCCGTAGTCGATTTTTTAACGGTCAGGCCGTAGTTGATGACGTCGGCGGGCAATTGCGATTGCGCTTGCGATACCCGGATCTGCGTCAGGACGTGATCAATGTTCGGATCGGTGGCGACGTCGAAATTCACGATCAATCGGATGTCGCCACTGTTCGCGTTGATCGAGTACATGTAATTCATGTTATCAACGCCGCTCATCTGTTGCTCGATCGGCGCCGCGACCGATTGCTCGATCGTGAGCGCGTCCGCGCCAGTGTAATGCGTTTGCACTTGAATCTCCGGCGGGGCGATTTGCGGATATTGCGCGATCGGCAACGCCAGAATACACACGCCGCCGATGAGCGTCATCAGAATCGCGATGACGATCGCGACAATGGGTCGCCGGACGAAAAACTCGGACATTTGTTAGGGCTTCTTTTGCTGGTCCGCTTTTGAAACCAACGCGTCGGGGGGAGGAGTCCAGTCTTTTGCGGCGACTGTCGATCCTTCGCGCGCTTTTTGGAGTCCTTGCACAACAACTTTGTCGCCTGGCTTCAAACCTTCCGTGACTTCCCACATCGCGCCGATGCGCTCGCCCATTTTCACCGGACGAATGCTGACCTTGTTATTTTCATCGACAACTGCCACCTGATAACTGCCCTGCAACTCATTCACCGCTTCCTGCGGAATCACCATCGCGCCTTTTTTCATGTCGGCGACGAACCGGACTTTTCCGAACTGCCCGGGCCGCAAAATATTTCCCGGATTCGGAAACGTCACCTCGTACCGAATCGACCCTGTCTTTACATCAAGATTGCGGTCGAGCGCGTAAAATTTCCCCTTATGCGGGTAGAGCTCGCCGTTGCCGAGGATCAAGTCGAAGTCGAGGCTTTTTATGTAAGCGTTGCGCTCAGTT
>JBKPQL010000052.1:0-5756 GCA_046734045.1 Verrucomicrobiota bacterium | reverse complement strand
CAACAATTAGTTTTCCGGCTGATTCCTCTAAGTTTCTTCCTTTCGTTATTTTTTGAGTTGTTCATGACTTTCCTTTCCTTTCCCCGCTGAGTTAGATTTCTACGATTGCGGGTCCGGAAGGGGCGAAGAATCCAGCGGGGGAAATGTCCTCCGCCTGATTCGGAATCCGTTTGGATTAAGATGTAGGGTAATGCCCTACACCCATGGAGCCTATAGGACGTTAGTCGTACGTACGCTCCACCGTCTGAGTTGTATTTCTCGACATCGTTCGCCCGCAAGAATCAATCGCTGAGACGCAGCCCCAACTCCAACCCGCTTTCTTGAGATTGTCGGCGATTATTTCCCAATACTTCACTCGGGACGCTCCTCCCGGTGAGGCCGTTCCTTTTCAAACATCGCGCAGAGCCCCAGCTTGTAGTAGCTCAGGCGAAATCCGTATTCCTTTGCGAATTGCTCGATCTTTGATTTTCGATTTTTTTCGTCCAACGGCCAGATGCATTGGTAATTCATTTTCGTAAATGGCGCAGTGTCCCCATTTGCCAGTATCCAGTAGCAACTGACGTTTGATTCGTGCAGCGAGAATTTTCATACTGCGCGAAATGTTTAAGGCTGTGCGATTTTGATGAGGCTCCGGCGTTTTTGTCAACGCTGATTTGAGCCGCTGCTAAGAATTGCCGATGAGAGCCGCGACTACTCCTGAGCCGTCCAACGCTCAATTCGCAATTTAGGACGCTTTACGCTCGTGCGCGCCATTATCTGGAACCTGGTAACGAATCGCCGATTCAGGTTCAACAAACGCGGTGAGCTTTTCATCCGCACGTACAACGAACCGCTTTCCGTCGCCGCGATGTGCACCAGTAACGGCGGTCCTGCTTACGTCCCTGGAACAATTACAGTTCTGATATGGTCGATCGAATTGTCGGCCGCATTGAGCGCCGCATTGATCTGCATTGCGTCGAGATCGACAGAACGGAGTGTCCCGGGCGGAAAACGGAGCTTTCCGCTTCGCGCGAGTTGCATTAACAACGGAAGTTCGGCCGCCAGATGATCGGAAACACCGATGAGCTCTGCTTCCTTATTGATCAGCTCGGGATAAGGGAGGAATGCCAGCGACTCTGTGGTTAGACCAACGATAGCACCGCGGCCGAGAATGCCTAAACATCGCACTGCCTGTCCCATCGTCACAGCGGATCCGACCAACTCGAGCGACACATCGACGCCTTTTCCGCCGGTTGCTTCTAGGATTTGCTGCACGGGATCTCCAGCAGTAGCATCGATCGCCACGCCTCCAAGTGCCACGATTGAGGCAAGTTTGGCTGGGTTGACCTCGACGACATAGATCTCTTGGCAACCGAAAGCTCTTGAGAGCTGCAAGGCTGAAAATCCCAATCCGCCGAACCCAAAAATAGCTACAGAGTCACCGCGTTTCAGGCGTGCCTTATAGAATGCATGCAAAGCAGTAGCCGAAGAACACATCATGACTGCTCCTTGCTCGAATGAAATCTCATCTGGAAGACCAAATACGTTTCGGCCAGGGACCTTGATGTACTCGGCGTAGCCGCCGTCCCGATGTTTCCCGATCATTTGCGCTTTGGCGCAGAACTGTTCGTTACCCTTAGAACAGAAACTACAGCAGCCGCAGCTGACGAGATAGTGCACGTAGACGCGGTCGCCAGGCGAAACGTGACTGACTTTTTTGCCTACACTTTCCACACGGCCCGCTACTTCGTGTCCCAAAGTAACAGGCAAAGAATCAATCGGAGAGACGCCGGCGCGATAGTGTACGTCTGAGTGGCAGATCCCGCAGGCCATTACACGGACTAAGATGTCGGCCGGGCCGATCTCTGGAAGTGGAACGTCAGCCTGCTCCAATGGGCTATCAAGCTGTACGAGTCTTACAGCTTTCATGGATCTCTTACTCGAGGCTCGCACCGCTGAGCTGACCAGGGTATATGCAGGGACTTCCTTTGCCAAGGTTGCCAGATCACGCAGGCGCCAACGTTGCTGACATTTTCAGAATTGTGTCAAAGCGCTTTCCATGACGGTTTTAAATCCGGATCATCTAGTGCCTTCTTTCGCCAACTCGAATCTAATTCAAACGCTTTCTTTAAATGATTTTTTGCGCCCTCGGTGTCTCCCGTCTGACAAAGTAGCAAGCAAGATTGTATTTTATGATTGCTTCTTCCGGAAATTTCGGCTCCCCGTTGAGGAGAATGTCCTTCGTTGCGGGAATTGATTCTGCTCTTCTGGTTGCGTACGTATACGATATAGTCCACTGGATGTCATTCGGCTGGAAATCGGCGAGCCGCTTCGCAATGTCTCGCATAAGTTCCCATTTTTTCAGTCCGTGATAAAACGCGATCCTTACTGCTAGGACTTCAGGAGCCGCACGGTTAAAGGGGTCCATCTTTTCGAGTTGATCATTTGCATCTTGGAACATTCCGAGTTCGACATATCCAACAGCAGCTTGCCAATGTTGTTGATCTGGCGGTTCGAGCGGCATTATAGCATTTTTATCGCGGCACCCATGGGACAGTCGAATGCGCGATTTACCGCGACAGCGTTTTCAACTTCGTGCAAACGCTTTCGCGGTAAACTAAATTTCGATTGCGATGTTATCCCGCCTCAAAGCAGCGTGGAACCGGTTGCCCGTAATCGTGCGAGCCATTGTGCTGGGGTTCGTGCTTCTTGAGGTCGGTTCAACAGTCACTTTTCTGCCACTGCTCGGAAATCTGAGGTTTCATCCCGAGATACCTTGGGCATTTCCGATGACGCTCGTTGTTCTGGCATTGTATGCAGCATACTTCTCAGGCTGGGGTCCGCCTGCGACAACCCGTGGAGCGCGTCGGAAGTACTCACGCTTTTCTGCGCCCTTACGGTGTATTTGGGGCGCTGCAATTCCGGCAATGGGATTTGGAATCATCGCGCTTATCGCGCTACGATTGCTCTCTCCAAGCGTCATGCCCGTCCGCACGCCGTCGATCCCGATTTCGTTTTCGTCCCTTCCTCTGCCGACTGTCATTGGTGCACTGCTCTCGATCGTCGCGATCGCAGGTGTGACCGAGGAGATGGCATTCCGCGGGTACATGCAAAGGCCGCTGGAAGAAACCTATGGCATTGTGCCGGCCGTACTAATCGTAGGGATAATGTTTTGGGTCGCACACCTTGACCATGGCATCACCCTCACGCATTTGCCTTTTCAAATGTTTGCAAGTATAGCGTTAGGATTGCTGGCGTATGCGACGCGCTCGTTGATACCAGCAATGATCGCGCACGCTGCGGGCGACTTTCTGCTCGTGCCAGTATATTTTTTTCATCAACCCGAATTTGCCTGGAAGGCATTGTCCGCAAGGCCAATCTGGGAGGGCGGCTATTCGACATTTCCAGAACAGCTGTTGAGTATCTTCAGCGCGATGGCGCCGGAAAACATTTTTGTCAACGGCCCGTTTCAAGCCTTCGCCGTCATGGCGTGGCTCTTCGTGCTGAGCGGCGTGCTCACAGTATCCGCCCTTCTCCATCTACTACGGGTGAGCCGATCGGCGGCGTAGTTGCGTGTGTACCGCACCTCCTTTTGCATTGAATCAAAATGGTTTGCCACTCACATGAAGCTGTGATTCGCGTTTACGATGAAGCAGGCAACGTGATCGCGACGCACGAGCACATGGGGCACGCCCTGGATTTAGGATGGGACTTTTGAAAACAGCGGCAAAGCTTCTTTGCGCGGCCACGATCGCGGTCAGCGGCTGCAGCCACTCCGACGTGAAAATATCGGGTCCATTGCCACAACGCGGCTACATCTGGCAGCGGGAATGGACTCCGGCAGTAATCGAGTCGCTCGGGGAAGCCGCGCGCCGAATGGATGGCGTCATATTACTTGGTGCCGAAATTAGTCTCGCTGGAAATAAACCGCAGGTGGCTAAGGCCTCGATCGATTGGAAAGCGGTCAAACGCGAGGCCGACCATTGCTCCATCGCCCTGCGCGTTGCGCCTTTCGTCGGTCCATTCCGCGGGGATGATGCGTCAGCACGGATGATTGTCGATCTTACCAAACAACTTCTCGACGAAGCCCGCGCGCACGACGTGAAGCTCGAAGAGTTTCAATTCGACTTTGATTGCGCGCAAAAAAATCTCGGAAGCTACCGCGCGTGGCTGCGAACGTTGCGGGGAATCGTTCATCCGACGCGCTTTGTCGTCACGGTGCTGCCAGCGTGGCTGGATAATTCTGAATTTCTTTCGCTGGTGCGTGAAGCTGACGGTTATGTGTTACAAGTCCATTCGGTCCCAATTTCGGCCGGCACAAACGGGAAACTGTCCGACGCGCGTCTGGCGCGTGAATGGGTAAGAAAAGCAGCACGTTTCGGAATACCGTTTGAGGTGGCATTGCCAACGTATCGCTGCGCTGCCGGTTACGGTCCCGATGGAAAACTTCTCAGCGTGGCGATGGACAGCGTGCAACCAGCCTGGCCGCCAGGGACGCGCGTTTTGGAATTTGGGGCGGACGCCGATGAGATCGCCGCGCTGGTCAACGATTGGCAGAAAACGCGGCCGCCACAATTGCGCGAATTAATTTGGTATCGCGTTCCGATTGCAACCGACACGCGCAACTGGCGCTGGCCAACATTGTCGGCGGTCATGTCGGGACGGTCTCCCAAACACAGGCTCAACGTTCTGCAAGAAGGCGAGAACCCGATCGATTTGTCTATCTTCAACGCGGGCGAGGCGGATGAGCAACTCAACGCGAACGTGACCGCAACCTGGAATGGCGCAGGATTAACCGCGTCGGATGCGTTGGCCGGTTGGAATATGAAATCGGAAAATGGTCGCGCGATTTTTAGAGTGACCGCATCGCACGGACTGCGATTGCCGCCGGGCGCGACGCGGAAAATAGGTTGGCTTCGTTTCGATCAAATCACTACTCTGGAAACTGAACTCTCGACGAACAAATGAGTCGCTTCGTTAAATTGTTGGCGACTGTTGGGACGGCGCTCTGCCTCGTGGGCGTGTTGCACGCCACTGGGTACTTTGGGCCATACACTTATTTAGACGACGGTGGCAAGAATGTAGAGGGCTCACCGGAATTTTACTGGGGCCTCGAAGTGCGCCGGATTTCTCGCGATTTTCATCCTCCCGAAAAATTGGTCGTCTCAAAAGAAGCGGCCCAAAAAAACGAGACGGAAGAACCGGAGGAGCGGACTAAGAAAACTTCCGACAACACAACAGAAACCGATCTCAAAGATTTTGATTCGGCGGTGCAGGAGGCACGGATCAAGCCAGCCGACCCGGCAAAAGGGAAAGAACAGCACAAACAAGCTCGCGTTGCGCTCGATGCCACTGCGAGCGGGACGCCGACGCCGCTGCCCGCTGAGTTTGATTCCGAATTTGCGGCCTACCACAAAGGCGCAGCCGCGTATTTGAACCAACAATGGGACGAAGCACGAGCAGCGTGGGAAAATTTGCTCAAGCGACCGAAGCAAGATCGACATTATCGGACGGTTTGGGCGGCGTTCATGTTGGGCAAAGTTTCGCTTAAGGAAAAAGATTTCCCAACGGCGACGCAATGGTTTCAGCGCACGCGCGAGCTTGCCAAAGCCGGATTTGCCGATTCGTTAGGCTTAGCGGCGGAGAGTTACGGTTGGGAGGGACGAGCCGAGTGGAAACAAGATCATCCTGAGAGAGCGGCGCCGCTCTTTATGAATCAACTTGCGCTGGGTGACGCGAGTGCGGTCGTCTCGCTCAAGGCGGTCATCCCCGATCGC